>NZ_JBMDWJ010000136.1:0-16364 GCF_048595215.1 Siphonobacter sp. | reverse complement strand
AGGAAGTCGATGCCTGGAATTACATTCACAATATCAATTACTTACTGGCTAACTGTGCCGAAGACGGCCGTTATGCGACGGCCCTATATTACGCCGAGAAACTACAGAATATGCCCGCTTCCAAAGAGCGGAAACGCAAGTACGAAGGTCGGTTTTTCTATCAGGGTATTCTGGCTCCCGTGAAAATGGAAATCTGTTTCGGCTACTACGACCGGGCTGCCAAACGCTTGCAGGCCATTTCACCCCATGATAGTCTGTATTCGGTGAAAGCAATGGCTTACAAAGATGGACTGTACTACTTCGCGGCGGGTATGGACGCGATCCGTCGCAACAAAGTCGAGGAAGCCCAGAAGTACGTCGATGCCCTTGATGCCACGCTGTGGCGGAATGTGAATCAATTTAATGAAGAAGACGTCATCAATACACGCCGGGTAAATGACCTCAACGTGGCTTCACTCGAATTACAGGGGCTCATTAAAAATGCCCAGGGGCATCGGGATGAGGCCATTGCTTTACTCGAAAAAGCAAAAATCAAGGAAGAAGAGTTGGGCTACAGCGAACCGCCTTCCTACGCTCGTCCCGTACTGATCAGTCTGGCCGAAGTGCATTTACAGGCGAAGCATTACGAACACGCGATTCATGCCTACGAAGAATTGCTAAAAAAACATCCACACTCAGCCAATGGCTTGTGGGGTTTGTATAAAGTGTACCAGAAAAAAGGCGACGCGGCGAAAGCCAAAGAATACGCAGCATTACTGGCCAAAACGGCTCGCTACGGCGAGAAAAGTCTGTATCCGCTTTAGTTCTTAGTACAACCAACCCAATCCTTTATACCACCCAATCGCATGATTTACGTGGCTAACCTGTAAAAGTTAGCCTGTGAGAAAGATATGTCCTTGTGTGACGTATATATATAATCGTTAACTATTCTTTTTTCTCTCTCATCTATCCATTTATTTCATGTATTCAAGGTTAAATCAAGTGGGACCTCGCTGGTTGAAGGTAGCCAGTCTGGCGGCGGTACTGGGCCTGAGCGAGGGTATTCCGCTACGGACCTATGCCCTTCCTTCCGTTACCTCGTTTCGTCATCGGGTGTTTCCGATTCAGGGTCGCGTAACCGATGCTAACGGCGAAGCCCTGCCAGGGGTGAGTGTTCGACTGAAAAACTCGACTATCGGTACCGTAACTGATGCCAATGGGCAGTTTAAACTGGACGTGGCTCAAGCTAGTGACGTGCTGATTTTCTCCTTTGTTGGCTACAGCACCCAGGAGGTTACGGTTGGGTCTCAAAAACAGCTAGCGGTACAGTTGGTATCCGCCAATCAGGAACTCAACGAAGTAGTGGTCGTGGGATACGCTCAGGTAAAGAAAGGGGCCGAAACGAGTGCGGTTTCCATGGTCAAAGGCGTAGATCTGAAAAACCAGCACGGCGTTAGTTTCAGTGAACGCGTACAGGGTTTGACGCCGGGTTTGCAGATTTCTTCCAACTCGGGCGTCGAGGGCGGGAGCGTGCTGGTTCGCCTGCGGGGGGCTACGTCGATCAATGCCGGGAATGATCCGCTCTACGTAATTGACGGGGTATTTATCAATAGCAATTCATTGCAGGGCGTACGGACGGGCGGTCAAACCACGAATCCGTTGGCGGATATTAATCCCAACGATATTGAGAACATTGAAGTACTCAAGGATGCCAACGCCACGGCCGTATACGGGGCCCGAGGAGCCAATGGGGTAATCATCATTACGACCAAACGGGGTTCCAAAAATGGCAAAACCAAGATCAATTTTTCTACTTCGGTAGGCGTTGCCAAAGCTCCTAAACTCTGGGACCTGACTACGGGTCCGCAGCACGCCGAAATTCTTAACGAGCAGTGGATCAATGATGGTAATCCAGCGGCTACGCGTCCTTTCCGTCCCGTTAGTGAAGGAGGGCAGGGGAACCCACAAGATCAGGGAACGTACGACCGACTGAGTCTGGTGTTTCGAACGGCGGTACAGCAATCCAACAATCTGTCGATTACGGGCGGGAATGAAAAAACGCAGTTCTACCTGGGCGGCGAAGTCACCCATCAGAATTCCATTCTGAAACTACAGGATTTCCAACGATTGGGATTCCGGGTCAATGTTGACCATCAGATTAATAAGAAACTACAGGTCGGATTAAGTACCTCCTACAGTGCAACGAAGCGACAATTGGCCCGTACCGGCGACACGGGTGGGATTCTGAATACGGGTTTGCATACTCCAACGCTCACGCCTCTCTTCGCGGCGGATGGTTCCTATAACCGCGGGGAACGCTTCAACAACCCCTACGTACTGTTGGAAAATTCTAACAACTACGCGTACGGGAAACACCTGATTGCCAATGCGTACCTGAAATGGAACCTCACGAAAGACCTCACCTTTAAAAGCTCCTGGAGTCTGGACGACAACTACTACAACGAAGCCGTTTACTACAACGCCAATCTGACGGAAGGAAGAGCTACCAATGGGAGTGCCACCAACGCGACCACGCTCGACCGTACCTGGATTGCCGAACAATTGCTCAATTACATTGCTCCCCTGGGCGAAAAGCATTTCCTGACCGTTTTTCTGGGGAATACACTCCAGCGGAATGAATTTCAACGTTCCACGATTACCGGTACCAACTTTCCCAGTACGCAGTTCACCACCATCTCAGCCGCCGCCATCACGACGGGCAGTACCACCGGCATTACGCCTTCGGGCCTGATTTCGTACTTCGGCGGAGCCAACTACAGTTTCGACAATCGCTACAGCGTGGATCTGAACGTGCGTACGGATGCTTCCTCCCGCTTCGGGGCCAACAATCGCTGGGGTACTTTTCCATCCGCAGGGGTCTCCTGGCGGTTAGGACAGGAGCGATTTATTCGGGAGAATGTGCGATTCGTGAATGATCTGAAACTGAAAGCCAGTATTGGTTGGACGGGTAACCAGAGCATCCCCGATTTTGCTTCGCTGGGGCTGTGGTCGGGAGGTAACAACTACCTGGATCGTCCCGGGGTGTCGCCGGCTCAGCTGGCAAACCAGAATTTGAAGTGGGAAACAACTCGCCAGTGGAACGTGGGTTTGGAGGCCGCTTTGTTTGCAAACCGACTGAAGTTTGAATGGGATGTGTACAACAAATACACCACGGATTTGCTGCTGCAGGTACCGATTCCGGCTAAAACGGGCTTTTCATCGTCCTTCCAGAACTTAGGCGAAATGAGCAACAAAGGCTTTGAATTCCAGATTACGTCCGTGAACATTTCCAGTAACAAGCTCGAATGGACGACCAGCTTCAACGTAGCCCACAACGTCAATACCATAGAGAAGCTGCCCATTTCGTTCACGCAGTACAACCGCGACTGGGTACGTCTGCAGGAAGGTCAGCCCATGTATTCGTTCTGGTTGTACAAACAATTGTACGTCGATCCGCAAACGGGCAATGCCATCTATGATGATTCCCGCACGAAGGATGGGAAAATTACTACTGATGACCGCCAGATTGTAGGCAATGCCTGGCCCGCGTACTACGGTGGCTTACGGAACAGTTTCCGGTTCAACAACTTCGACTTCTCGTTCTTCTTTTACTTCTCGCAGGGAAATAAAGTCTTTAACATGAACCGCTACTTTCAGGAACACGCGGGTTCACGGGGTACGTCCTGGTCCTTGCTCGCCAGCCAGATGCGACGCTGGCAGCAACCCGGTGACGTAACGGACATTCCCCGGGTGACCATTTTACCCAACGCCGACGGTAGCTACAACCACAACTTTGAAAGTAGTCGTTTTCTGGAAGATGCGTCGTTTATCCGTCTGCGAAGCGTAGCTCTGGGCTATTCTCTGCCAACCGCCATTTTGTCGAAAGTACGCTTACAACAGGCCCGTCTGTACGTCAACGCTACCAATCTACTAACCTTCACGAAGTACTCGGGACCAGATCCGGAAATCAATACCGCTCAGGATTACGCGAACGCCACCGTTCAGGGGCTTGATTTTTCCATGCCTCCCCACCCCCGCACGGTCGAAGTAGGTCTAAATCTTACGTTTTAACATGAAACGAACATCTTTTTTCCATACCTCCAGTCTGGTACTGGTAGCTCTGACGGGTCTACTGACGACTGCCTGCCGATCTTATTTTCTGGACGTAGAACCGCAGCAAAGCATTTCGGATCAGTCGGTTATTGTCGATGCAGCGACGGCGGAAGTTGCCCTGCTGGGCGTGTACGACAAATTACAGTCGAGCAATTACTACGGCGGCGACGGCTACCAGGCCGCCGCCTATCTAGCGGGTGGCGATAACCTGTGGGTCGGTACACTAAATTACTACAGCAACTTCATCACGCATTCGTACCGTTCGGACAATACATTGCTCAATAACGTCTGGTCCACGATTTATACGGCGGTCAACGGAGCGAACAATGTAATCGACAAAGTAGAGAAGCTGGATAACCGGGTCATTACCGAAGCTGTACGCAAACAGTACATTGGCGAAGCGTATGTCCTGCGTTCCCTGGCTTTGTTCGATCTGGCCCGGGCTTGGGGCAATGTACCGACCATTTTAAAGCCGACGACTTCGCCCAGCGATTTCGATGGCGTTAAGCAAAGTACGCAAAAGGACGTATACCGACAGGTACTGGCCGATTTGACCACCGCCGAAAGCCTTCTGCCCGCCCGCGTGGACCGCAACCGCGTGACCCTGAACACGGTTTACGCCCTGAAGGCTCGTGTGCATTTGTACAATGGTGATTTTCAGGAAGCGGAAACCTACGCATCCAAACTGATTGCGGATAGCAATTATGAACTGGTAAGCTGGGCTACAATCCTGAACGGAAAAAATACCAAAGAATCCATTTTCGAGCTGACGTACAGTACCGCCGACCGTAGTGCCCACTACGGTTCCTGGTCGAACGATGGGTACCGGAATCAGTTCTGCCCCGGTCCTGACCTCTACGCTTTGCTGCAAAATCCAGCGACGGGCGGGGAACGGAAACAGCTCATCAAGGATATTTCTACACCAGCTATTCGCAATTACTTCGTACAATTGCTGTACTGGCGATCTACGTCCGACAATCCGACGTACCTGTTCCGAATCGCTGAACAGTATCTGATCCGCTCGGAAGCCCGTATTAAAAAGGCAACGCCCGATGTGGCGGGTGCTCTGGCCGATCTAAACGCGGTACGGGCTCGCTCGAAAGTGGCGGCATTAACGGTGACTACGGTGGCGGAATTGGCCCTGGCCCTGGAGAACGAACGGCGGGTAGAATTTGCCTTTGAACCGCACCGCTGGTTTGATCTGGTACGAACCAACCGGGCGGCAACAGTACTCGGCGTAACGGATGCCAATAAATGGATTTTTCCCATTCCGTACAATGATTTAGCCGCTGATAGGGATTTAGTGCAAAATCCGGGATATTAAATACGATCTTTCCATCAAATCAATGCTCGCATGAATCTGCTCAAATCTTTAACACTTGCGGGAAGCCTCGGTCTGGCTACGCTCGCTCAGGCTCAAACACCTGTTACCCTCACCGGAACCGTAGCCGGTGTGAACACGGGCAAGGTGTATTTGCAACGCTTTCACAACAAAATGTTCTTTACGGTGGAAGCCGTGCCCGTCAAGGATGGGAAATTCCAGATTCAGCGAAAATTGAAGCTTCCGGAAGTGTATGCACTGACGCTGGATACGACCCGCGGTAATCAGTTCCTGTTTCTGGATGCAAGTGATACGCAAGTGGCGATCCAACTGGATAGTGCTCAGTATTACCGGAATACGAAAATAACCGGCTCGCAGGGACAGGATTTACTAGCGAGTTTCCGGCAGGGAAAAGAAGGTGAAATTCAGGCCTTTATTTCGAAACACCCGACGTCCATTGTTCCGACCTATATTCTGTACCGTGAATATTCCTATCGTCTGACACCGGATGAAATTGAAAAGAATGTAGCTCTGTTGGACGCATCCTTACAGAAAACACCCTACGTACAAACGCTTAAACAGCTCGTTACTACGTTGCGGAGCGTGCAGGTAGGAGAAAAAGCGAAGGACTTTCAGGCGAATACGCCCGACGGTAAACCGCTGCGTTTGTCGAGTTTGTACGGTAAAAGTTACGTATTGATCGACTTTTGGGCGGCCTGGTGCGGTCCCTGCCGTCGGGAAAATCCTAATCTGGTAAAAACCTATAATCAGTACAAGGATCAGGGTTTCACGATTCTGGGCGTATCCCTCGACAAAACAAAAGAAGCCTGGCTGAAAGCCATTGAAAAAGATCAATTGACCTGGCCTCAGGTTTCGGATCTGGCGTACTGGAATAGTGCCCCGGCTCAACTCTACGGGGTACGGGCGATTCCTTCGAACGTTTTACTGGATGCGGAAGGGCGGATTGTGGCCCGTAACTTACGGGGTGAAGAGCTGGCGGCCAAGCTGGAAGATTTGTATCGAAAGTCAGCGGCTAACAAGTAAATTAATCGATAGGCGAACCGGGATTTCTCAGCCTGAGGGGGTTGGGATTCCCGGTTTATTTATTTTAGTACTATTGGTACAGGCCAGGTTTCGCATTGTCTGTACAAGTAAACATTAGGATTAGATGGTTAATGGGAGTAAAACAGTCTATGTATAAATGCTTTTCATAAATAATTATATATGTAATCATTTTTCATGAAAAATAAGTAAATTTCATACGTTTACCATATCCTATTAGTTGAACGTATGGCTTCTCCGATTACTCCTCCTCTGGTGACCGTTTTTCTGGATCGTACTATTCCTGAACCCGGAGAACTCGCGGGCTACGCGGCCTTGCTACAGGCCTATGAGCTGGCGATTCCCTTACCAGATCGACTGGCGATCATTAGTCAGAAACACCGTCAGTACCAGACGGAAGAATGGCAGGTCTTTACACCTAGATACCGACCCGAAGAAACGCTTGCGGCCCACCTGACCTTTGCCCTGAAATACGAAGGTATCGAACTGGGGCTGCTCAAAAAGCTATTCGAAACGTTGGGGCCGCAACCGATTGTAGAATGGGTAACCCAGGAACCATTGGGGCAGTACAGTCGGAAAGTATGGTTTCTGTATGAATGGCTCCTGGAAGAATTACTCGATGTGCCGGACTTGACGACGGGAAATTACCTGGATGTGGTCGATGAGCGGCTGCAATACGGAAGCACGAGTGAGCGAATACCCACGAAGCGACAGCGGATTCGGAACAATCTGCCGGGCGTGCGGGAATTTTGTCCGATGATTCGAAAAACGCCGGTACTAGAGAATTACCAACAACTGGATTTATCCCAGCACATCAAACAGATGATTGGGAAAATTCATCCGGACGTGATGGGCCGAACGGCGGCTTTTTTGCTGTTAAAGGATTCGAAAGCCTCCTACGCCATTGAGGGCGAAAAGCCGCCACAAACCCGGGCCCAGCGGTGGGGAAGAGCCTTGGGACAAGCCGGACAGAAACCCCTGACCGCCGAAGAACTGGTGCGTTTACAGCAGATCGTTATTGACAATCCCCGCTTTACAAAAATGGGTTTTCGGCAACAGGAAGGCTTCATTGGCGAACACGACCGCCGGGTAGGCACGCCCATACCGGATCATATTTCTGCTCGCTGGAAGGATTTGCCGACGCTGATGCAGGGGCTGCTGGAAACTAGTCAAAAATTAGAGCAGGACGTTTCCTTTGATGCTGTACTGGCGGCGGCGGTCGTGGCGTTTGGTTTTGTATTCATTCACCCCTTCGTGGATGGCAACGGGCGTATTCATCGCTACCTGATTCATCACGTGCTGGCGGCCAAAGGGTACGTGACCAAGGGCCTTATTTTTCCCGTTTCGGCCATCATTTTAGAACACATTGAAACGTATCGGCAGGTACTGGAGGCCTTCTCCAAACCCCGGCTGGATAGGATCGAATGGAAACCAACGATCGATCATAATGTGGAGGTACTGAACGAAACCTTGGACCTGTACCGCTACTTCGATGCAACCCAGGCGGCTGAGTTCTTGTACGAATGCGTGAAACAAACGGCCCAGCAAACGATTCCGGAAGAAGTAGCGTACTTACAGCAATATGACCAATTCAAAAGCTACCTGGATGATACCTTCGAAATGCCCGACGATCTGGTAGCTCTGCTGGTACGATTCCTGGAACAGGGGAATGGAAAGCTTTCCGAACGGGCGAAGGCAAAGGAATTTAAGTCACTGATGGCCCCTGAGGTTGAAGCGATTGAACAGGTTTTCCAGGAGATATTTCTGGATAACTAGATCGGTACGTTAATAAAGAAACCCGATCAGTCAGTTTACTAGGTTGCGAAAAACAGCCTGGGCTCAAGACCGAGAATAACTAGCGATAATGGGCAATTTTACCCGAAAAACGTCCGTATCCGATTCTACCCGAATGGTTTGCTCGACCAGATGGGTATAGCGGGTGTTGATGTTCTCCAGTCCCATTTTCGTAGAAGCGACCTGTCCGCGTTTGAGCTGGATATCATTTTCCACGACCAGAAAACCGCTTTCTTCGTAAATCCGGATGTGCAGGGGCTTTTCCAGGGAAACGACGTTGTGTTTGGTACAGTTTTCGACCAGCAACTGAAGCGTAAAGGGCGGAATCAGCGAATGTTGCGTAGCTTCCGATACCTGGGTGGTCAGATCAATACCCGCATCAAAACGGGCTTTCAGCAAAAAAAGATACGACTGAATGATTTCCAGTTCGTCGGTCAAGGGAATCAGATCCAGCTTGCGGCTTTCGAGGGTATAGCGATAAAAGTCGGAGAGTTTAAGAATGAATTCTACGCTATGCTCGTCTTCGCTTTCCACCATGGATTTCAGGGTGTTCAAACTATTGAACAAAAAATGCGGGTTAACCTGCTGCCGGAGTAATTCGAATTGAGCCTCCAGGTGATCCGACTTGATGCGTTCGAGCTCAACGCCCACCTGTTGAGTCTGGTAACTTTGATACAACAAATGCAGGAACATGTAGAACATCACATTGATAAGGATGCCCCGCGTTTCTACCATCAACATGACCGGACCAAAATGAATATGCGATAAAATGAGTTGCTGAACACAGGCCAGTACAAACATAACGACCAGGCCCAACAGCAGACTCATCACCAGATGCCGTACGGAAAATCCGATGGTTCGGTTCTTTTCGTCGGGGAACGAATACAGATTGTAGTACCACACAAAGAGAGCGAATACCAGGGTGATCATTGAGTTGACCACGGCTTCTGCCAGCGGAAAGGGCCTCTCGGCAATTTTCGGTACGGAAGACAGCAGGCTCAGCAGTAATGAGCTGAGCCAAATCATCCGCCTGGAAACTTTAAATACGTTTTTTTTCATGGAGTCCTAGGAGCAGGGTCTTCCGGAAAAACCGAGGGCCGTTGGGCTAAAATCATACGGATGCGAGCCTGTGTATCCGGAACGGGTTCCGGCGTTGATTTTTTTAATTGGTAATGCAAAACTAATCCTTGGGAAGGGCGGTTTTGGTACGTCAGGGTTTCCACACATTCCAGTTTACCATTGATGTCGCTACCAAACCAGTACGGACTATTCAGGCTTTTCCAGGTTGCTAAGGTAAAGGTTTCGCCTCCAACGGGATAAGCGTGGCCGGATAAAGCGGCATCAAATGCGGCCTGATTACCGTAAAGCGTGGACATCGTACCTGCTTTTTTGTTGAAAAAGGAAGTAATAACGCGTAAGCCTTTTGAGTCAAATACCTCACGAACAGGAGTAGATGGGGAACGGTCGGGCTGACAGGCGATACTGCCCGTCACCAGTAAAATCAGAAAAAAATAGGTTTTCATAGCCAGGGTCGTGATTAGTGAAGATCAGCTTTTCGAAGGGGTATATCGAAGACATAGCCATTTTTATCGGCCAGTTTATGACAGTTAAAACAGGTCGTTTGAAAAGCCAGCGACTGGCCGTAGGGCTTTAGTTCCAAACCATTGAATCGGGCGAAACCCCAGCCTTCCGTATCCGGAAAACGTTGGTCATCCTTGATCATAATCTGGATGTTGTTGAAGGTGCCCGCTCGTACCTCACCACTGGTATTTTCTAACTGATCCCAGACGACTTTCACGATAATGGAACCCTGGGGCCAGGGCCGAATCTGATCTGTTTCAATGGCTTTTACGGCAATGTCATTGCCATAAATGACCCGCATGGTACCGCTATCGAAACGGGTGGTCGTACTGATGGGTTTCCAGTTTTTGTAATCGTCGAAATAGGTAATACCATTAAGGGCCACTGGCGTTTGAGGTCGTTGCGTCGCGTGCTGTTTGTACTGCTCAAATTCATGATCAGCAGCGTGTATTTTCGCTGCATCAGCTGGTTTGGCCTGGGCCAGAGAAACCGCGTAGGAGCGAAGCACCTCGATTTCCTGCGGAGTAACCTTCGCCGAAGGGTGCAGGAGCGTATAGGCCTTCAACGGCATCCGTCCCGCATCAAGCATGTTGACAATTCCGTAAATTTTGCTCTGCTGATCGCCCGGACTCAGGCTATCCCAGGATGAAAAATTTAATCCGGCACGGGCATCCCGAACGTCCTGAGCCACCAACTAGAACGCCGGAGCTACGCGGTCGTACCAGCGTAAGTTCGTTTCGTTGGAATGACAGTCGTAACAAGCTCGTTCGAACAGAGCGGTTACAGCCGTTGGACCCTTGAAATTCCCCGTAACGGGCGGATTGGGAATAGTGGGTGAAGTGACTTGTAAGCCCACGCCAATAAAAACCAGTAAGGCTAGAGCGGTAAGAATGCGTTTGGATCGTTTCATGGGTGAATGATTTATGGGTCCAAAACTATCGTTGGTCTGGTGTAGGCAAAAGAGCAACGGAGTTGAAGCCGACATCTTAAACCGTCAAGTAGACATTTGCGGGGTCAATTCACTTCATATAGGAACCTTGTCCAGCCTTTTGATCTTATGCTGACCGTAAGTCGAACCTTTTACCTTTGAGACGATGGCTTCTTTTGTGAACGTAGAAAACTTTTACAAAAACCGGAATATTGACCAATCTACTCCCCTAGGAGCAGCTACGGGTCATTTCGATGTATTGAAGTTAGAAGACCTGCACATTCCTCAACCACACCCCTACAACCGCCGCGATTATTACAAAATCAGCCTCGTCACGGGTCACAGCTTCATTCATTACGCCCGACAAACCTTTGAGATTCGGGAAAGTGCTTTGGTGTTCACCAATCCCATGCTGCCCTACCAGTGGGAACGAAAGAGCGACGAACAACGCGGCTATGTATGCGTGTTTACCGAGGCCTTTTTCAATCAATTTTTGCCGATCAAACAGTATCCCGTCTTTCAACAACCCGCGTACGCGGTGTTGCCCCTAGCAAGTGACGAGGCGGATCGTTTTGAAAGCCTGTTTTTGCAATTGAAGGCGGAGTTACAATCCGACTACGCGTACAAGGACGATTTTGTGCGGACTCAGGTACTGAACCTGATTCATCTCGCTCAGAAAATGCAGCCCGCGGGTAATCCTACCGGTGTAGCAACGAACGCAACCGAGCGACTGGCTACCTTGTTCACGGATTTGCTGGATCGACAGTTCCCCATCGAAAGTAGTGAACAACGCCTGTCCCTACACACGGCGGCGGCCTTTGCCGAGCCGTTGGGCGTACACATTAATTACCTCAATCGAGCCGTGAAGGAAGTAACCAGCAAAACTACAAGTCAGTGGATTGCCGAAAAAATCATTCTGGAAGCCCGGCACTTGCTAACGCATACATCCTGGACCATTACTGACATTGCCTGGAGTCTAGGGTTTGAGGAAGCGAATCATTTTTCCGCCTTTTTCAAGAAACATACCCAACACACGCCGAATCAGTTTCGGAAACTCGCTCCGGTTTGATTTCGGTAGTTTTGCGTTTGTTTTTCGTACGATGGATGACTCCGTTTGCTTCGACCTTTGCGGTATAAATCACGCAAGTGTTATGTGGACGAACGAACAAATCAGCAATCAAAGCGGTAAAGTAGCTTTTATTACGGGAGCCAACAGTGGGATTGGTCTGGAAACCGCCCGGGCTCTTTATCAGGCCGGAGCAAAGGTCATTCTGGCCAGCCGCGACGCCGCGAAAGCTCAGGCGGCTCTTGAGGAAATACAGCAATCCGGTGGAAAAGGAAGTCTGGAAATCGCTGTATTGGATTTAACCAGTCTTGAGGCCGTACGCGTTTGTGCCGAGCAATTCCGCCAGCGGCATGCTCAACTCGATATACTCATTAACAACGCTGGCGTAATGACTCCGCCCGCTTCGCGAACGGCCGACGGGTACGAGCTTCAGTTTGGCGTCAATTTTCTGGGTCATTTTGCGTTAACGGGCCATTTGTATCCCTTACTACAAGCCACTCCCGGTAGTCGCGTGGTGACGGTAACCAGTCTGGCGTACCAGAGCGGGTACCTGGATTTCGAAAATTTACGGCTGGAAAAAACCTATGACGCTGCTCGCGAGTACAGTCAAAGCAAGCTGGCTGATCTGTTGTTTACGCAAGCGTTGCAACAACGAATTGAAGCCAAGGGCGATACTATGCTTTCCCTGGCCGCTCACCCCGGCGTTACGCAGTCGCAGTTGTCGCGTTACATGAGTGCCGAAGCGTATCAGCAGGCCGTTGACCGCTTCGGCGAATTAATGCCTCCGGCCCAGGGTGCCTTACCTTCGTTGTACGCGGCGGTAACTCCGGACGTGGTGCCGGGGGGCTTCTACGGTCCGGATCAGGACGGGGGCTTACGGGGTTATCCGATTTTGACCGAAATACAGGCTAACGCCCGAGATTCAGAGGTAGCTAAAGTCTTATGGGAAAAAGCCGAAAGTAGTACGGGTCTTGTGTATCCTTAATCAATAAAAGGCTGATGGGTCGTAACTTTTATAAGTACGACCCATCAGCCTTTTAAAGCTGTCTTTTGTTTTCAAGAGGGAGTAGCCAATGCCGTTTCCAATTGCTCCGGATTGAGCATACCTTCGTATCGCCAGCGTTCCATTCCCTGCTCAACGAGTACAAAGGCTGGAAAGATCGTCACATTGAAACTACGAACGACTTCTGGATGGTACAGGCTTTCAATGCCCAGTACATCGACGGGTCCGCGACGAATGCGTTCCATTTCTTCTTTTACCTTTTGCACCAATCCTGCCGAAGCCTTTGCCGGGGCTTCTCCAAAAAAAACAAGCAGCACGGGCCGAATGACAGATTCTAGGTTCTGCGAAGGGCCAACGATTTCAAAGGCTTTCATAGAGCGAATTTGGCCCATCCGGCCTTCTTACCGAATGAGGGCTGTCAACTTCAGGCCTGATTTTGCTCAATGTTTTTTTTGCCTGACCTGAATTTAATAACTTGCCCGCTCGGATACGGACAGTTTTCCCCGGTTAGTAACGCCGCCTATGCATGAATGACGAGCTTGACTATCATACACTCAGTAACCTTCTTTTCGATGAATCGGAAGATTTAATGGCCCTTTACGCCCTGCGTACGGAGCAGTTTATTCGAATTAATCCGGCGGGATGCCGACTCCTCGGGTACGCGTCCGAAGCAGAGGCATTAGCTCAGGCGAAAGCTCATTTTTCTTGGGGAGCCGCCCATGCTACCGAACAGGAAATCGAATTAATGCGGGCCGATGGACAGTCTTTAAAAGGTCTGGTCCGAATCACGGCTTTCAAAGGAATCTCCGGTGAATACCAATTGATTCGGCTGAAAAACCTAGAGCTGATGCAACACATGCAGCAGCAGTTGGAGGCTAACGATCGCCGCTACGAAGCCGTATTTACCAATGCCACCATCGGGATCATTGTATCCGACCGACAGGGAAAGATAGTCTCGTGTAATGCCCTGGGTTATCGACTGTTGGGGTACGAAGAGGGTGAATTACTGGGTCAATCTATTGAATTGCTAGTACCTGAAAGCAAGCGGGGCTCGCATGTACACGATCGAGAATCTTTTTACCGCCACCCGCAGGTACGGGCGATGGGTCATAACCGCGATCTGTACGCTCAGCGGAAGGATGGCTCGGTGTTTCCGGTTGAAATCAGTTTGAGTTATTTTCAGGTGGAGGAAGAACTCTACGCCGTCGGATATATCATCGACATTACGTTCAAAAAAGAAGCGGAACGGGCCCTACTCTTACAAAACCAACGGATTGAACGTCTCAACGAAGACCTGGAGCAGAAAGTAGCCGACCGTACGCACGCGTTGATGACGACCTTAAGCCAACTGGAACGTTCCAAAGACGAATTGGCCAAGGCTCTGGAGACGGAGCGGGAATTAGGCGAACTGAAGTCACGCTTTGTCTCCATGGCTTCCCACGAGTTCCGTACGCCGCTTACAACGGTACTAACTTCGGCTTCGCTAATTGAAAAGTATCCAGCAACGGATCAGCAGGACAAACGCCTTCGACACGTCCAACGCATCACGGCTTCGGTGAATCACCTGAATGATATTCTGGAAGAATTTTTATCCGTGGGTAAGCTCGAAGAAGGAAAAGTGGAAGCCCGAATTACGCTGGTAGCTCTGGAACCGCTGATTCAGGAAGTACTCAGTGATATTCAGGGATTACGGAAAAATGGACAGGAATTTGAATTAGACCTGCAAACGCCGGATTTGTTTCCGACGGATGCATCGCTGCTACGGAAAATTCTGGTCAACCTGCTTTCCAACGCCGTCAAGTATTCCGGGGAACATACGGTCATCACCATACAAGCGACACTGGAAGGTACGGGCCTGTGCCTGGCTATTCAGGATCAGGGGATTGGTATTTCCAAAGAAGATCAAAAGCATTTATTTGAACGATTTTTTCGGGCGAAAAACGCCATTAATTACCAGGGAACGGGCTTAGGCCTGCACATTGTGATGAAGTACCTGGAATTACTGCGGGGGACCATTACGCTAAAAAGTGAATTGGAAAAAGGGACGCTCGTAACCATTCATTTACCTGGTCAATAGCTCTATACCTATGAAAACAATTTTGTTGATTGAAGACAACTCGGACATCCGGGAGAATACGTGTGAAATTCTGGAACTGGCTGGTTACAACGTCGTAACGGCCGAAAACGGTAAAGTGGGCGTTGAAAAAGCCCTGGCGGCCAAGCCAGATCTGGTAATTTGTGACATTATGATGCCCGTACTGGATGGCTACGGGGTCTTGCATATCTTTTCGCGGAATCCTACGCTGGCGGGTACGCCTTTCATCTTTCTAACGGCTAAAACCGAACGGAGTGAATTCAGAAAAGGTATGGAATTGGGAGCCGACGATTACCTGACCAAACCCTTCGACGAAAGTGAATTACTCAGTGCGATTGAAGGCCGACTCAAACGCTTTGAACAACTCGACCAGACGCGTACAGATTACGACCTGAAAAGCAACGGATTGGAAGCTTTTCTGGACGATGCTCAAACAAAACTCGAATCCCTCTCGGCGGATCGGAAGGTCCATACCATTCCCAAAAAACAGTACATCTACGCCGAAGGTGACCAGCCGCTGCGTTTGTACTTCGTGAAAAGCGGAAAGATCAAAACGATCAAGACCAATGCCGATGGGAAAGAATTCATTACGGGCATTTACGAGGAAGGATCGTTTTTCGGATACTTAGCCTTACTGGAAAACCGGGAGTATACCGACTCGGCCGTAGCTCTGGAAGATAGCCAGTTGCATTACATTCCCAAGGAAGACTTTCAGCAACTGCTTTCGGCGAATCGCTCCGTGAGTCAGGAATTTATTCGCTTACTGGCCGGGCACGTAGCCGAACGGGAACAGCAACTGCTGACGATGGCTTACGGATCACTGCGGCGGCGGGTGGCCGATACGCTACTGCACCTGCATACCTCGGTGGGCGAACAGGTGATTAAGTACTCGCGGGACGATCTGGCATCGATGGTGGGGACGGCTACCGAATCCCTTATTCGCACGCTGAGCGAATTCAAACAGGACGGACTCATTGAAATTGCCGGTTCTTCCATCCGAATTCTGCAACCAGAAAAATTACGGCGAGCGGGCTGGTAGGCGTCAGTAGGGGACTGGGGTTCGAGTCCCTTACCACTCAACCCTTGAAAAGATTGCATTCCTCAAGACTCAAGCCGTATCTTTGAGACTATGTCTCTTTTTATTACGTCTTTAAATTCGGGTAGTAACGGCAATTGTTACTACGTAGGCAACGGGCAGGATGCGGTTCTGATCGATGTAGGTATTTCCTGTCGGCAAATAGAATCCCGGCTGCGGCGGTTGAGCTTATCGGTCCATACCATCAAGGCCATTTTTATCTCGCATGAGCATACGGATCACATTAGCGGAACAACCAATTTTGCCCGTAAGTACCAACTGCCCGTTTACCTGACTCCCAAGACCTTGCGATCGGCTCGACTACTGGGCGAGGGCTTAGCCATTCG
>NZ_JBMDWJ010000135.1:0-5232 GCF_048595215.1 Siphonobacter sp. | reverse complement strand
GCTGGGCAGCAGCAAGAGCCGTACCGTAGACGTGCGAATCATTTGTGCGACCAACCGAAATCTGGAGGAAATGGTCGCGAAAGGAACCTTTAGGGAGGACTTGTACTATCGCATTAACCTTATTTCGGTGAAATTGCCGTCGCTACGGGAACGTCCCGACGATATTCCCCTGCTAGCGGAATTTTTCATGAATAATCTGAAGGAAATTTACCATCGACCCGCCTTGCAGCTGAGTCCGTCAGCGGTACAGTGGCTAAAAACGCTGCCTCTGCCCGGAAATATTCGGCAATTGAAAAATCTGGTGGAACGAACGGTATTGCTTTCGGGTCAGGATCGTCTGGAAGTAAAAGATTTCCAGATCAACCTGACGGCGAATACCAGTAGTGCCCCGCGTAGCCTGCCCGAGGTTGGGACGCTGACCCTGGAAGAAATGGAGTACCACATGATTCAGCGAGCGATGGATTTTCACCAGAATAAAGTAGCCAAGGTAGCCCGCTCACTGGGTATTACGCGGTTTGCCCTGTACCGACGACTCGAAAAATACGGAATTTCTTACGACGCCGACGATGTATGAGGCTGTCCACCCGCACCAAGTATATCCTGTACATGATCGCCCTGCACGTTTTGCTGATGGGGCTGGTTTATCAGTTGCTCTTTCAAAGTAAACCCTTGTTCATCGCTACGGAAGTAATCCTACTGCTTTCCATCGGCGTATCCATTCAGCTATACAAGGATTTCAGTCAGCCCGTCGCGTTTATTCGGTCGGGCATTGAAGCCATCAAAGACAAAGACTTTACCATCAAGTTTGTACCTACGGGCAAAGGAGAAGTAGATACGCTAATTGAAGTGTATAATCTGATGATTGATCAGTTACGCGAAGAACGTACCCGCTTGCAGGAGCAGCATTTTTTTCTGGAAAAACTCATCGAAGCCTCGCCCATAGCCCTGCTGATTCTGGATTTTGATGAACGGCTGGTCCAGCTCAATCCCCGGGCTCTAAACCAGTTTGGTGATGCGGTACTGGGTAAAAAGCTCGAAGAGACGGAAAACCATCTGCTTCATCAAATGAGTACCATGACCGACGGTGAATCCCGTACGCTCAAAACCGACGGGGTACAAACCTATAAAGTACAGCGGTCGCACCTCATGCACCAGGGCTTTCGGCGGTCGTTTTTTATACTGGAAGAGCTGACAAGTGAGCTGTATAAGATCGAAAAAGCAGCGTACGGGAAAGTCATTCGGATGATGGCCCACGAAGTGAACAATACCTTGGGAGCTACGGATTCGATTCTGCAAACGACACTCCAGTCTTTACCGGAACCGGAATTTTCGGACCTGAGCGAAGCCCTGCGTATTGCCAGCGGCCGCAACGGACGACTAACCCAGTTTATGCGGAATTTTGCGGATGTGGTACGCCTGCCCTCACCCCGGCGGGAAGACGTTTCCCTGAACCGACTGGTAGAGCAGGTAAGCCTGTTTATGCGGGCAACGGCTCTAAATCAGGGAAGCAGTATTCACACGCCTGAACCGAACGAACCTTGTATGCTATACGCGGATACCGCCCAATTGGAACAAGTACTGGTGAACGTTCTGAAAAATGCCATCGAAGCCGGGGGCACTGAAATACGGGTTGAAATTCAAAAATGCGAACTGGCTATTTTGAACAATGGCAAGGCGATCACGCCCGAAGAATCGGCCCAGCTATTCAATCCTTTCTACAGTTCGAAACCCCAGGGACAGGGTATTGGATTGACACTGATTCGGGAGATTCTCGTCAATCATGGATTCTCTTTTACGCTAAAAACGCAGGCAGACGGCTGGACGGCGTTTCGGATTCAGTTTAGTACTTAAGTTAGATTAGGCTATTCTTCATTAAAGTTCCAGGTGTCAGGCTTGAAAAGCGTCACCTGGAACTTTTGATTTTAATAGCGTTTCGCATACTATACCCTGCATTGCATACGGGGCTATTGAGGTTGAACTTCTTCGGAGTTGGTCGCATAGGATTGGGCTTATACGCTCTTATTCGAAAGCCCTGCTGTTTCTCTTCAGTAAGTACTCCCTTACATCTGCTAATACGGACCCAGAATGCCTCTCCGCTTTTAAGGTCATTTTAAGCGTATTTATAAATCGCTTTAAAGCCGTTATATGAGCTTTGGTCACACAAAAGCAGTACGAAAAACAAATTCAACACTATCAAATTATGCATGTCACCCATGAAAACGCAATGGTTTTTTCTAGGTGTTATTCTGCTCTGGATGAGTGGATGCACCGCTGTTCAGGTACAGCAAAAAAGTGCGGTCAACTTTGATGAGTATCGGAAATTCACGTTCGTCAAACCGGATATTCAGGGTAACAAAAATCCCTTGTACACGAGTGGCATTACCGACGAAATGATTCAAAATGCGATTGCTTCTGAGCTCACGAAAAAAGGATTGGTTCGCGACGATAACCAACCTGATTTATTAGTAGCTACGCACGAGTATTTTGAAAAGAAAACCCAGCAAGTCGCGAATCCCGCTTACCCCTATCCGTATTACGTCCCCTATAACATCTGGTACCGCAGCCGCTGGATGCCCGTTGGCTACAGTTATTATTACCAGCCTTGGAACAGCGGTTATCATACCGAACACTATACTGCCGGAACGCTGATCGTCGATGTTATTGACGCGAAAACGCAGCAATTACTGTGGCGTGGTTCGCTGGAAAATCCGGTAAATGATCCCGCTGGACTGGCTAAACAATTTGCCCACGAGGCCGAAAAAATCCTGGCCCGTTACCCTGAACATCTTCAACACTCTTAATGTAACTTACTCATGAAAGCTCATCTGTTCGCGATCGGCCTGATGCTGGTATTAGCCTCCTGCCAATCCTCCCCTAAAAAACAAGAAGCCCAAACGGCCGCTACGGATACGACGCTCATTGCAGCCGAAGAAACGCAAGTGATCGAAAATCCTTCGGACGCTTATTTCGATCAGGCCCTGATTGCCCTCCAAACCAAGGCTCCCGAGACAGCAGTGAAAGATATGGAATCGGGAATCGCAGCTCTCAAACAAGAGGGTAGAAATTTGAAAGGTGAAAACCTGACGAATTTCAATAATCACTTAAAAGATCTGGAAAAACTGGTAGAACGGGCCAAAGCGAAAAAACTGACGGAAGAGGAGCTAAATCAGGCAGTAACAGCGGCCGAACTGACGGTGGGCCACCAAGCCATCGAAGACATCCTCGTACTACCGGAAGTAACGACGGATCCGCTGAAAGTTACCCTTAACGATCTGGAAAAACACGTGGGTAAACTGGACAAAACCAGCAAAGATGAGGGACTCAAATTGATCAGCACGGCTCGTACTTCGCTGGATTTCAGAGAAAAAGCGACGAAGGAAGAAGCGAAGAAAATGGATGAACGCCTGCGTCAGGATTTAAAAAATATTCAGGCTTACATCAAGAAACATTCGTAAAAACCCATTCTGTAAGGATTAAAAAAGGCCAAAGGCGTGCGTTCTGCATACCTTTGGCCTTTCATCTGTGATTGATCGCTATGCTTCCCGTCTTCCACATTCAATCCATATCTGCTCAAGAAACCTATTCCTTACGTCATCGGGTACTTTGGCCCGATCGACCGCTGGCATCCGTAAAACTTGCTGACGATGAGCAGGGCCTGCACTATGGAGCTTTTTACGAAGGTCAACTGATCGGTGTTATTTCCGTGTTTGCCGAAACTAGCGATCGGTTTCGCTTTCGAAAGTTTGCCGTCGACGCGTCCTGGCAGGGCAGGGGTGTCGGTTCGGCCCTGCTTACGGAAGTGATTGCCCAGGTGCGTACGAAAAAAGCCAGAATACTCTGGTGCGATGCTCGCCTGACGGCCCGGTCGTTTTACGAGCGGTTTGGTATGCAAATGGAGGGTGAGGTGTTCTACAAAAACGAAGTGGCTTACGCGAAGTATCGGTTTGAGATGGCGTAAAACCACTCTATACGACTGGCTATTCTAAACCGTTAGGAAATGATCTGTACAGGCTAAGTACGCCCGTATAGTTGCTAAAATCAGGTACAATAATCGTTACTTCAAGACCAAGAAACTTTTAAAAGCGGATGAATACGGAAGCAACCAGCGTCGTAACCTATGGCGGACTGTCTAAAGAAGAACTACTGAATGAATTAAAAAGGGCTGATATACAGCTCAACGAATTTGCCGCCATACTCTTAGAAAGTCCGCATTGCAGTATTACTCCCACGAAACATTCCCTGACCATCAAAGAAGTAACGGTTGAATCGCTGGGTTTGCCCCGGGGAGGCACCCTATCTGAAATCAGCGAAGGGGCTCGTCGCAAAGGCTTAGGAGCGTGTCCATTAGAGGCCGCGTTTTATATCCGTTTGAGTTGTCCCGATCTTGAGGAAATAAAGGTGTCGGTGAAAACGCCGAACCAAAATCCACCCGGAGCACTCGTCATCTATACTGAATCTCTTGAGCAAGATGATACCTTTCCGAGAGGATTGTACTTGCGAAAAATAGAAGAAAAATCCTGGCTAAGAGGGTACCGCTGTTCGGAGGACTACCTCTGGGCTCCATCGGATCGGTTTTTGTTCCAGATAGGTGGACAGTTTGAAGTATAAAGTTTAAGGTTTGATAGCTTAAAGTAGGAATGAAGTAATGTTTCTTGCGATTGATTATAATAGCAGAACCGTTTTTCGTCTCGCTGAGACGGCTGCAAGAAAAGTCCCTATTCATTCCATGCGAGGCATGGAATGAATAGGGACAGGGTTCATTTTTGTGCCGTCCATGCAGTTATTCGACTGTGTTTAGCAACTACCAACTAGTAACTATTGCTGAAAGATGAAAACCTCTCCCGCCCGTGAGCATTCCATGCTGGGCCATTCCATGGGGGCAACCGAGTAACCTGCCTCGCCCATTCCATGGGGGCCATCCCGTGGTGGCCATTCCATGGCGGGAACAATGCGGTGGGCATGAGCTAAGCTAGGCAGTTACGGAGAGGTCCAGCCTGGAAGGCTTACGGGCTACTAACCGGCCGTGCTTGCGGGGCGAAACCGGTCTGTTCAAGGCGGCCCAATCCACAATTACTAATCATTTCCCCGATTTCCCTCCGATCGCTCCCTGCGAAGATTTCTGCTCTTGCATCGGATTCAGCGGACGTTTGAACTCGCGTTGTTTAAACATCTGAAAACGGGTGGGTTGACTCGGTTGTCGAGGAAAGGCATTGTTCTCCGTATCAATATCGG
>NZ_JBMDWJ010000134.1:0-6825 GCF_048595215.1 Siphonobacter sp. | reverse complement strand
TCAATGCCATTCATTTTGATCCGCGAAATCAGGCAACGATTGCTAACTTAGACAGTCTGGAGAAAAACGGAATTGCGAGTTACGAAAAAGGCTACATGAACACGGGTTATTTCCTGAACAAACTCGCGGCTCGTCAGGCAGATCGGCCGACGGGAGCGGGTGCACCCGAATTGAATTACCCCCAGAACATCTACGAAATCCGTCTGGCCGATACCTACCTGATGGAAGCCGAAGCACTGGTTCGGGGAGGCGGAGACCAGGTACGGGCGGCAGCTCTGTTGAACGCCGTACGCGACCGGGCCTATCAGGATAACCTGCACCGCGTACCGGCAACGCTGGACAACATCATGCGGGAGCGGCGGGTGGAATTGGCTGGCGAAGGGCATCGCTGGTTTGACCTGGTTCGCTGGGGTACGGCGGCGAAAGTACTGGCCTCCAAAGGATTTGTAGCGGGCCGGAATGAGGTGTTGCCGATTCCATTATTGGAAATGGAGAACACCAAGATCGAGCAGAATAAAGAGTGGGGCGGAACGAAATAATCGGACAATCGGCGGAGGAAAAAGCCTTCGCCGATTTATTCAATCATGCTTATGAAATTGTTAACGGTTTGCTGTACCGCCTTACTCGCTCTCAGCTTTGGGGCTTGTTCTGGTCAGAAAACGCCGGTCAGTCCGGCTCCACCGGTCACCAGCGGTCCCAAAGACCTGAGCTGGACTTTTGAGAAAACGCCGGTTTGGGCGGATGAATTTGATTACACGGGATTACCCGATGCCAAGAAATGGGGCTACGATCTGGGCGGTAGTGGCTGGGGTAACAACGAGCTACAGTACTACACGGATAGCGAAAACAATGCCCGCGTCGCCAACGGAAAACTGACCATTACGGCCCGCAAGGAAAATAAGGAAGGCAAAGAGTACACCTCGGCTCGACTAGTAAGTAAAGGCAAGGGCGACTTTCTCTACGGACGCTTTGAAATTAGTGCCAAACTTCCGGCGGGACGAGGTACCTGGCCTGCCATCTGGATGTTGCCCACCGACTGGGCCTACGGCGGCTGGCCAAATTCGGGCGAAATCGACATTATGGAACACGTGGGATACGATCCCAATGTAGTTCACATTACGACGCATACTCTGGCGTACTACTTCAAAATAAACACTCAAAAAACGGCTACCCGTACCATCGACCGGGCTACGGAGGATTTTCACCGATACCGCGTGGACTGGACGCCCTACGCCATCCGCGGGTACATTGACGACGAGTTCATCTTCGAATTTGTCAACGAAGGCAAAGGTTCTGCCGTATGGCCGTTCGATAAACGTTTTCACCTCCTGCTCAACGTAGCTGTCGGTGGCGACTGGGGCGGTGCCAAGGGCGTTGATCCCACTATTTTTCCGGCGGCGATGGAAGTGGATTACGTCCGCGTCTATAAAATGATCGAAAAATAAAGCGTAGCCTCTACCGCCTGTTTTACCATTGAACCAATGATTTTTAGAAAAAGAATACAGCTGCTCGTCGGAGTGGCACTGGCGGCTTTGTGCTCACTAACAGCCAGTGGTCAGGGGTATTTGAAAGCCCAAGGTACCCAACTGGTTGATCGAGCGGGCAAAAAGATCATCCTGCGGGGGATGGGGTTGGGGGGATGGATGCTGCAGGAAGGGTACATGTTCCGGTTGAGTAACCTGGGGCAACAGTACCGTATCAAAGCCGCTATTAGCGAGCTTATCGGACCGGAGAAGACGGAAGCCTTTTACACCCGCTGGCTGAACAACCATACCCGAAAAATTGACATTGATTCCATGGCTGCTTGGGGATTCAATTCCATCCGGCTGCCAATGCACTACAACCTCTATACCTTACCGACGGAGCAGGAGCCGGTGGCTGGTCAGCATACCTGGCTGGAAACGGGCTTTGCTCTAACGGACAGCCTGCTGAACTGGTGTGAGGCTAATCAAGTATACCTGATTCTTGACTTGCACGCTACGCCGGGTGGACAGGGCAATGACCTGGCCATTTCGGACCGCGACCCGAGTAAACCTTCCCTGTGGCAGAGCGAAGCGAATCAGCAAAAAACCATAGCCCTGTGGCGGAAGCTGGCCGAGCGGTACGCAAATCATCCCTGGATTGGCGGGTATGACATCATCAACGAACCCAACTGGGGCTTCGAAGATCCGAAAGATGTCCGGGGTACGGCCGAGAAGAAGAATATTCCGTTACGGAAACTGATGGTTGAGATTACGCAGGCCATTCGTGAAGTGGATAAAAATCACCTGATCATCATCGAAGGCAACGGGTTCGGTAATAATTACGAGGGCATTCTTCCCACCTGGGATTCCAACATGGCCTTGAGTTTTCACAAATACGGAAACTTCAATAATCAGGAATCCATTCAGAAGTTTCTTACGCTGCGGGATACTTATAAAGTGCCCATCTGGCTGGGTGAGTCGGGGGAAAATTCGAATACCTGGTTCACGGATGCCATTGGCCTGATGGAACGCCACGACATCGGCTGGTGCTGGTGGCAGGAAAAGAAGATGGGAATCAACAATCCCCTGGAAATCAAAGTTACGCCGGGTTATGAACAACTCCTGGCGTACTGGTCCGGTAAGGGAGCGAAACCTTCCGCTGCGGAAGCGGAGCGAATTCTGAATGAATTGCTGGAAAATCTCAAACTGGAGAATAATCGCTTTCACCCGGATGTGGTAGACGCTCTATTCCGACAGGTACAGTCCAGCCAGACGCGGCCTTTCACCACGCATTCGCTTACGAAAAATACGGTGATCAAAGCCGTGGATTTCGATCTGGGTCGTCAGAGGGCCGCGTACTTCGATACGGACTCCGCCAGTTATCATTACACGCCCGGCGTTAATACCGTCGGCAACCGGGGTCGCCAGTACCGCAACGACGGTGTGGATATTGAACGGGAAGGAGACCGATACTACATCAGTCATAGCGAAGCGGGCGAATGGTTGCAGTATACGGTTCAGGCCGAAAAAGCGGGTACGTATCAACTGTCTTTTCGGGTGGCTTCGCCTGGCGGAGTCCTTTCGGTAGACGTTAATGGCAAACGCGTAGTAAAAGCAATGCCGCTGGGAAACCAGGGCGAAGCCTGGAGCCTGACACCCGCTCAGTCCATTCGGCTGAATCGGGGTGTAAATACCCTGCGGGTGTACGTAGATAAAGGCGGTTTTAAACTGGAATCACTACATTTTAATAGGTAATGTTCAATAGAATTCGCAACAAACGGCAGGGGTTTCTCTGCCGTTTGTGTTTAATTAGGATTAAGCGAGTTTACGCACGTCAGTCGAATACCTTAGTTCAAGCGACTTTCCCCGCATACGGTCCCGCTTTTTTCCCAGAACATACAAACCCAACAGCAAAGCAAGCATCACCAGGGGCATCAGTATAAGCGACATAGCATCACCTACATACGCCCGGGAAGCTGCTGCTCCGATAAAATTGATGGTGAAGCCCGCAAAGGCCCATTCCTTCAGCGTGGGAGACCAGGGCTGGATGAGGCCAATCGCTCCGAGTACTTTGGCCATTCCAAAAATACTGAGCACGTACAAGGGGTAGCCCAGATGCCGCATGACTTCCTGACCGGCTTCGGCTCGCATCAGGCCGCCTATGCCATCCATGAACATCAGAAGGGCAAAGGGAACGGTCAGAGTCCAGTACCAGAGATGGATCGTTTTCGGTTTCATCGTAATTGAATGAGAGGTGAACGGAAGAGAATAGTACGGGTAAGAATATGCCGTTTAATGCGTAAGATTGCTGGCCTTTTACAGGCCCTGCTGAATCTTTTTTAACAGATACGTATGCCGTTGCGTAGGGACCCGATAAAAAAGAAGTAGCTCCCAACGAAATTCTACGTCATTTGCTGCTGGTTCTGAAGAAATTCCTGGATGTTCATCCTTTAGGTGCGATGATCAATACAAAAGTAATGTAGCCTTGGCTAGAACGAGGTGTGTAAGTCCGGCATTCAGCGGGTGAGATTGCGACATTTAAGAGCTCACCGTTTTTCAATACATTCACAAGAAGTCTAACCATAAACGCTACCATATGAAACGAATGCTTGCCGTACTGATGCTGGCCGGAATTCCGGGGTTTAGTCAAATCAGCCCGCGGGCTGATTCCGTAACGAGTCCGGGTGCCGCCTTGAAACTGGTTGCTAAACAGTTCAGCTTTACGGAAGGCCCCGCCGCCGATAAAAAAGGGAATGTGTATTTCACGGATCAACCCAACGATAAGATATGGAAGGTGGATACGGAAGGTAAACTTTCCTTGTTCATGGATAAAACGGGTCGCTCGAATGGACTGTATTTCGATGCTAAGGGGAATCTGATTTCCTGTGCGGATGAAAATAATGAGATCTGGTCCATTCGTCCGGACAAAAAAGTGACGGTACTACTGACCCGTGAACCCGGAAAACGGTTGAATGGTCCTAACGATTTGTGGATTACGCCCAAAGGGGATCTTTACTTCACCGATCCTTATTACCAGCGGGATTACTGGGAGCGAAAAAAGCCTGAACTGCCGGGACAGTACGTCTACTTCCTGCCCAAGGGAAAAAAAGAAGCTCAACTCGTGGATAGTACGGTAGTAAAACCCAACGGAATCATTGGAACACCCGATGGGAAACATCTATACGTGGCGGACATTCAGGCGAATAAAACGTACCAGTACGATATTGGTGCCGATGGACGATTGAACAATCGAAGGTTGTTTACCGCTCAGGGGTCCGATGGCATGACCATCGATGAACGGGGAAACATCTATCTGACGGGTAAGGGTGTCAGGGTGTATAATCCGCAGGGAACGCTGATCCAGATTATTCCGGTACCGGCGGGTTGGGTAGGAAATGTGTGTTTCGGTGGAAAAGATCGCCGTACCCTGTTCATCACGGCTTCCGAAGCGGTATATACGATGGACATGCAAGTGAAAGGGGCGAAATAAGCAGGAGTCATTTAGGGATCCGTTCTACTTACTCGTACTATTTTCTTTAATTAGTTAATTGCTGATTTTTAGGTAGATGTATCTCTTCGTCTTTACTTAGAATAGAGTATGAGTGGGGTAAAATTCTGAAAATCAATTAAAGCATAGTGTTTAACTCTAACTTCCTAAAAGTTACTTCACTTTTGGGAAGTTATTTTTTTGTTAATAATCTGAAAATTAGTGTTTTATGTAAAATGGACAAAATGTCCTTTATGATTGAAATACAGAAAACGAAGAGTCTAGTCATTACTAGTTATTGCAAGCGGTATGGTTCGCAATAGCAGCCTTTACTCTTAATGCAGAACTTTGGTTTGTTTCATAGACATGAAGTAGAACGGTACACGCTCTTGCTTTTAAATATAGGTTCTGTTACCAATAACCTACAGAATTTCCCGAACGCGGAAACTTTTCATTTTCCTTTTTCCGTTCAAACCTTTATCAGACGTTTGCTACTGAAGCTATTTCAGCGGCAGGGCTGAAATTCCCCTAAAATCTTCGGATTTTCGAATACCCGTTTTACCTCATCCTGACCTTTTCCCTATCGCCGATGGAACACAAAACCCTGGATACGCGAACCATTGATACTTTACGGGATGTGCCGGAGTTGATACCCGTGATTCGGGACAACTTTCAGACCTTACCCGTCCGGATTATCAACCGGGCTGAAAATCCCTGCCGGAATTACCTGTCTCCCAACCGCCGGGAATTTTATAAAATCCTCTTAGTTACTGAGGGCTCGGGCGTGCTGACCATTGGTACGCATACCTATTATCTGGATGACCCCACCATTATTTTTATTCACCCCAGTGATATCATTTCCTGGCAAAAACGCTCGTGTAACGCGGGCGGCTATTCCTGTAACTTTCAAAAGACGCTGCTCGATCATCACCCGCTACTGAAAGCTACGCTGGACAAGTACACCCTGTTTCTCGACAAGAAAAAGAGCGTTATCCGATTGAATCCGCAACAGGTGGCCGTTCTGAATCCACTGTTTCAACGCATGCTGGAAGAGGAGCGGTCTGGCCAGAAACTTAACGAAGATGTGATTCAGGCGTATCTGCAACTGGTGATGATTGAATGTGCCCGAATCGCTGATTTTCCTGAACCCAATCACGTGTCGGAAGAGTACAAACACGTGCACGAGTTTTTCCATTTACTAGAGAAGGAAACGGCTCATATCAATTATACGCAACCCATTGCCATAAAAACGGCCAAGGAGTTCGCGGCCAATCTTTCGGTGCATCCTAACTACCTGAATGCCTTATTGAAAAAATACACGGGGCAAAACGTGAGTACGCACATTCGAAACCGATTGCTCGAAGAAGCGAAATCGCTTTTACTGCAGACCAACTGGAATCTACAGGATATCGGTTATAGCATCGGGTTTGCCGATCAGCCGAACTTTAGTTTGTTTTTCAAGAAAAATACGGGAATCACGCCTGCCGAGTTCCGCCGAAGTTCGCATCAGTTGCAGCGGCAGACGATGGCGTAGGTTATTGTTTTTACGCATTTGACTGCGTCTCGCACTTAGGCTTTCCGTATTGATATTGAACCGCTTCAGGATTAGCAAGCCTAACCCCGAAGGGGTTCAATATCAATAGCCATGGGTTGTACCCATGGAGGATTTTTGCATTTCTCTTTCATGCCGCATTGGTACCCCGCATTGCATACGGGGCTAATGAAGTAGAACCCCTTCGGGGTTGCATGCCCAACTCCAAGGATCTCAATTCCACAAACCTTTGTTTTTCATACAAATCCCTTTGCTTTAGATACAACCCAAACGCACCGAACCTCGGAGCTTTGGGATACCTCAGTCGCCACACATGGCATGAG
>NZ_JBMDWJ010000133.1:0-7464 GCF_048595215.1 Siphonobacter sp. | reverse complement strand
GCCTTGCAACTACAGACTAAGTACTACCACCAAACTTCATTTGGTAAGCGGGAAATCTTTCAGGAATCGCCCGTGACCGTTCTGGCCGAGAAGCCCAAGAATGCCCTGTATAAAAAACCCTTAGAGCTGAGTTTTCTCAATGAGAAGCAGGTGAATATCGACGGAAAGGTCTACCCGCTTAATGCGAGTATTCAATTACCTACCGGTCAGATCCGGGTACTCACTCGTCAGGCAGTCAACGCTCAGACCGAACCCTTAGTTGTACAGCTTCTTCCTCGAAACGCTGCCATTAAAGGTTATTTAAGTAATATGAAAGCGGAAGCTACCAGCAAAACTTCTTCCGTGGTACACCTGAAACTCGAAGATGCAGTACCGGAAAAGGCCGACGCCATTCTGAATAACCTGGCTAAAGCGTACAATGATCGGACGCTCGCTGATAAAAACCGCGTAGCAACGCAAACGATTCAGTTGATCGAAGACCGACTTCGGACGGTGTCGGGCGATTTGTCGAGCGTAGAAAAACGCGTCGAGCGGTATAAATCCGCTCGTTCCATTACCGATTTGGGCTCGCAGGCAGCTACTTTCCTGGAATCCACCCAGCAAAATGACAATCAGCTGAATCAAGTAAATATTCAACTGGCTACGCTGAACGATTTACAGAAATTCATCAGTACGCAGTCAGATGAGCAGGGGCTGACGCCCGCGACCGTAGGGTTGAATGATCCCGTACTGCTGGGGCAACTCGACAAGCTTTCCCAGTTGCAGTTACAGCGGCAGCAGCTTAGCCAGACAACTACCGACGCTAACCCTATGATTAAAGGCATGGACGATCAGATCCGGTCCACGCGGCAGAATATTAGTCAGAACGTACAAACAATGAAGACCATGCTGCTCAATTCCCAAAAGCAGTATGAACAGAAAAACACCCGACTCGAAAATAGCATTCGCGATATTCCTCAGCAGGAACGCTTACTCATCGACATCACGCGTCAACAATCCATTAAGAATAACCTCTACAATTACCTGTTACAGAAACGCGAGGAAATGGCCGTTGCCTTCGCCGCGAGCGTACCCGAAAATCATACCATCGACGCGGCTGAAAGCGGAGCAATGCCCGTGAAACCCGTAGGCGTGGTGATTTACGCCCTGTTTGGTCTGATCGGTTTTCTGGTACCCACGGCGGCAATTGCCAGCAAAGGAGCTCTCAATGGTCGCGTGATGCGTCGGGTAGACGTGGAAGGCGTAACCCGCGTTCCCATCTTGGGTGAAATCATGAAGAAACGGGAAAAAGATCAGCTCGTTATCGCTCAGCACAGCAAATCGATTATCGCCGAACAGATTCGTTCGATCCGTACTAACCTTCACTTACGCCGGGGTGAGATGGACGAAAGCCACGTACTGCTGTTCACCTCCAGTATCAGTGGCGAAGGAAAATCCTTCATCTCCATGAACCTGGGAGCCAGCCTGGCCTTGATGAAGCAACCGACCGTTATTCTTGAAATGGATATGCGGATGCCGCGGATTCACCAGGTGTTCGACGTACAGAATGATATCGGGATCAGCGATTACCTCAACGAAGAAGCCTCCCTCGAAGAAATTATCAAACCCGTTCCGGGCTACCCGAACTACTTTGTCATTCCGAGTGGTCCGCTGCCGTCTAATCCTTCGGAGTTGCTGAGCGGTCCCCGACTGCCCCAGCTCCTTCAGGAACTACGCGAACGCTTCTCGTACATCATCGTGGATGCTCCTCCGGTAGGTATTGTCACCGATGCTCAGCTGGTTTCGCCCATGGCCGATGCTACGCTGTTTGTCATCCGTCACGGCGTAACGCCCAAAACGGCTCTCAAGGAGCTAGACGTTTTGCATCGCGAACGCCGCTTCAACAACCTCAACATTATTTTGAATGGTGTAGCGGGTGGCGAATCGTACCACTACAACTACAAGAATAGTTACTCGTATAAATAGCGTTTGCCTTCATCCCATAACCTGCCATACGATGTCACTCACGATCAATAAGAAGGCTGTCCGAATACCGATTACCAATCAGACGCTGTTTACGCCTACGCACGCTCAACCCAATCCGACTCAGTTTTTCAAAAAACGGATGTTTGATTTGGCCGTGGCTAGTTCCGTAACGGTACTGGTGCTGGTGTGGCTGCTTCCCCTGATCAGTCTTCTCATCAAGCTGACTTCCCCCGGACCGATCCTGTTTGTTCAGCTACGCACCGGACGGAACGGCAAGCCCTTTCGCTGCTTTAAATTCCGGACGATGCGTTATGAGGAAAATGCTGATTTCAAACAGGCCACCCGAAACGACTCCCGCATTACGCCCCTGGGTCGTTATCTACGGAAAACCAACCTGGACGAAATGCCCCAATTTATCAATGTGTTACTGGGCGATATGAGCATTGTCGGGCCACGCCCTCATCCGGTAGCCTTGGATGCCCAGTATTGGCACTCGATGCCCGGCTACAAGGAAAGGTATACCGTACTTCCCGGCATTACTGGCCTGGCTCAGTCCCGGGGAGCACGTGGTGAAACCGAACATCTCAGTAAAATGAAACAACGCATTCGCTATGATCACCTGTACATTCATCGGCAATCCGCTCGGCTGGATGCTACCATCTGCTGGTGGACCATCAAAGCAGCTGCCACGGGTAATAAAAATGCCTTTTAGTATAAAGTCTTATTGAACCGCTATTTCAGTCTGCTTGCTGCTAAGCCCCACTGGTTTTATTGAAAGAGTTCCTTGTATCAGTCCGTTATCCCCCTTGTCCCTATGAACTATATTAAATGGATAACCTGGTATTTCGCATGAAAAAAGTAGCTGCCGTAGTAGTCACCTATAACCGGCTAGAAGACCTCAAAATTTGTATTACCAGTTTGCAGCAACAGACCTTTCCGGTACAAGCCATCTTTGTGATTAACAATGGCAGTACGGATGGTACGGCCGATTGGCTGGCAACCCAACCCGAACTGCTCGTAACGACCCAGGCCAACTGCGGTGGAGCCGGTGGATTCGCTACGGGTATCGAGACGGCCTACGAGGCGGAGTACGAGTGGATTTGGTGCATGGACGACGATTGCGTAGCGACACCGGGTGCCTTACGGGCCCTACTGGAATCGCCGAATATCGGACCTTGTATTAAAAATTGCGTATCGATCAGTAACAAGGATCATTCCGAATTGGCCTTCTACGTTGATCGACCCAATAAAAGTTATCGGAAAGTAACCGATATGACGCAGGTGGACCTGGTGTACGGCGTTGCTTCTTTTTTCAACGGTACACTCATTCACCGGCAGGTTATCAAACATATTGGCCTGCCCGACCGTAAGCTCTTTATCTGGGGTGACGAAGTGGAGTACATGACCCGGGCCATCAAAATGGGGTTTTCGGTAGTAACGGTTACTAATTCCGTCTTCTATCACCCCCCGTCCTTTGATCGAAATGGTATTCCCTGGCCCGGAGCCTGGAAACAGTACTACGCCGTACGAAACCAGCGACGCATTTTTCAGAATATGCACGGCAACAAGTACGGTATCATGGTTTTTCTGCAATGGTCGTTACGGGAGACTTTCGTACAACTCCGTTCCAAGCGAAAACACCGGATGTATGATTTTCTGATTTACGGTGAAGCGGCCCTTGACAGCATTTTTAACAATTTCAGAAAGTACCCCGATGGCATAAAAACGGTACGATTGTACCGCTTCCTTAATAAAAAAAGTACGGCCTAACGAGGCCCCATTAACCCGCCATTACCTATGATTGAAGAAAAAGTACTGGATGAACCCCTCATAGAAAAGCCCCCGGTTGCTCTCTCCAAGTCGACCCTGAAGCGGTTTGCCATTAACGTGGCTTCGCTCTTCAGCGTCAACGTGGCGAATATGCTGCTGCCCTTGCTTACGGTACCGTACGTGGTTCGCATCATCGGCCCCGAACGGCTGGGGTTACTCAACTTTTCCCAGGCCTACGTGGCGTACTTTACCTTATTGATCAATTATGGTTTCGATACGGCAGCGGTCCGAGCCATTGCCGCCGATCGCCACAACAAATCGCTGGTCAACCAGATTTTTAGTGAAGTCATGACGGGCAAAGCCCTGCTCTGGGTGCTTTCGACGGTCATCTTCGGAGGCATTACGTATTTTGTGGAGGAGTTTCGGACTCACTGGTGGCTGCACGTTTGTACCTACATCAGTTGTCTGGGCATAGTACTCTTTCCCATTTGGCTGTACCAAGCCATGGAAGATCTGGGACGAGTAGCCATTTTCAATACCATCGTCAAGGTACTCTTCACGTTTACAGTCTTCATCTTTATCCGTGAACCCAACGATTACATTTACCAGAACCTGTCGCTAAGCATCGCCCAAGTACTCATTAGCGTAGCTGCCTTTGTAGTAGCCTTACGGCGGTTTGATTTGACGTACACCTTCCCATCGATTGCTCAACTGCTGAAGCGTTTCAAAGACGATAGTACACTGTTTTTCACTTCGGTAGTAGCCACGATTTACGCGGGTTCCAATACGTTTCTGCTGGGAATTTTTTCAACGGCCTATAGCGTCGGGATTTTTTCGGCGGGGACTCGTATCGCGGGTATTACGCAGTCGTTCGTATCGTTGGCCCTGAGTCAGGCTTTTTTCCCCATCGTCGCCCGGGCTTTTGGTCAGGGTAAGGAGGCAGGGCTCAAAGTGGTACGGACGATCTTCTTCCCAGTCGTAGTACTAATGACCCTGATTACCATTGGATTGTATAGCATCGCTCCCCTCTTCATTCACCTGTTTTACGGCGATCAGTTTGAAGAAGCCGTTGTCGTCCTACGCATTGTATCGATTTTACCCATTACGCTGGGTCTGAATAATTTGCTGGGAGTTCATACCATGATCAACCTGCGAATGGATAAAGCCTTTTTCCGTATCTCTGCTCTCGCTTCTGTCATTAGTCTGGGCCTGAACGCTTTGCTCATCAAGCAATTGGGCCACATTGGTGTTTCGTACTCCTGGGTTGTCACGGAGATTTTCGTCATTCTGGCCTTTTACGTTCATCTGCGTTCGCAGGGAATTCAAGTCGTAAAGCTGGCCTACCTGCGGGAGGCGGTGGCTTTCAGTAAAGAACGCATTCAGAGTTTTCGGCAACGCTAACGTATTCAACCGACCACCCCATGAACGTATTAATCGCTACTTTCCTCGTTCCTACCTCGCCCTCGGGCGTGGTTACCTACTGCCGAACGCTGGTCAAGGACCTGACCCGCGAAGGCGTGCAGGTGACGCAGGTGGATGCCTCGCATACGCCTACCGTTTGGAAGAAAGTGCTCGGCGTACTCAAACGCATCATGCGTCCGCTGGGAGGAGCTTCCTGGGTGGTGTATGATGAGTTTGCCTATTTCACGGGTTTGTACCTGGCGACTCGCAAACTCCGGAATGCAGGTATCGACCTCATCCATGCTCAGGATGTACGCTCGGGGGTTGCCGCGTACCTGGCCCTGGGCCGCCGGACACCCATTGTACTGACCTGTCATTTCAACGACGATCCGGTCAAGGAACTGGTATTGGCGTATGCCCTAAAACCCTGGTTTACCCGCCAACTTACGGCCTGGTACACCTACCTGTTCTCGTACGTGAAGAATTACGTATTCGTTTCCAACTACGCTTATACTCAGTCGCGGCACCTGTTACCACAAGACCTTACCAAACGTGTACTGCCGAATACCGTACAACTTGAAGGAACGTTCGTTTCCCGGACTCCCTCCCCTACCCTGACGATTACAAACGTAGGTCATATTGACGAACGCAAGAATCAGAAATTACTGATTGAAATCGGTCACGAATTACGCTTGCGTAACCTTTCCAATTTCAACATCTGGCTGATTGGCGATGGTCCCAAACGGCAGGAGTATGAGCAACTCGCCGAAACGCTGGGCTTGAAAGAACAGGTGAAGTTTTACGGACGGCACACCGCTCCCTGGCAGCTCGTCGCTCAGAGTGACCTGTACATTCATACGGCCCTGAACGATAACTGTCCGTACTCGATCATTGAGGCTTTTGCGGTGCAGACGCCCGTACTGGCTTTGCCCGTGGGAGGTATCCCAGAAATGTTACCCGAATCGAATGGCCCGTTGCGGGGTACTGACGCCCGGAGTCTGGCCAATGAGATTGCTCCGTATTTCGAAGCCAACAAGCGAAAGAGTCTAGCCGAAGCTCAGGCCGTTCACGCCGATTACAAATTTAATCATCGCAAGTCCGTCAACGAGTTACTTCATTTTTACCGACAAACGGTTCAGGAACCCTCGTTAGTTACGGCACAAGCCATTCCTGTTTAATAGGTCGAACCGCCCACAAGCCCTTGTATGGTCTGGATATATCGCATTCTTTTATTCGTACTTCTGTTTGGGGTCAGTGCTCTCAGTCACGGGGGCAATACGCTGAGCCCTTTTCTGGATAAACTTACCAACGTGGTGGCCCTGATTGGCATCCCCGCCCTGGTAGTTTGTTACTTACATTATCCCACTTTCTTTAAAGTGATGGCCTGGCCGATGTTTCTGGGCGTCATCCTGCTCGTACTCGAATCGAAGTACCTCTACGGTACCTGGATGTATTCGTACTTCGTCATCAAGCGGTTCTTTTACAGTGGACTGGCGATGGTCACGTACTACGTGGCTACGCAGGCCCGACCGTTTAAACTCAAGTACGCCAACTGGTTAATTTTTAGCTTTTACCTGATTAATCAGATTTTCCTCGGGCAAATTTTCTCGTACAGCCTGACCTCCGAAAGCCGTACCGTTACCGCTCCCGAAGCCCTGTACCTGACCATTCCCTTCCTGTACTACATGATCACGTACTTACGGGAACACCGGCTCTCCGACTTTTTTAAATCCGTACTGACCTTCGCTCTGATTGTCTTTTTGCTACACCGCTCGGTTATCTCGGCGGCGGGTGCGGCGGCGTTTCTACTGGTGGTGTTTGGTTTGTTTGGGAAAATTACGGAACAGGCTTTACCGCTGGGCAAGACGCTCGGTACCTTTTTAGTAATGCTTGGCTTACTGGCTCCGGCGGTTACGCTGCTACCCGAAGCCAAAACGCAGGCCTTCCTCGATAACGTTGGAGGTATTCTTGATCCCAAGGAAGATGAAACCGGTAGCTGGCGACTCGAACAGTCGGAGTTTTACCTCAGTAAGATTCCGGACCGCTTGCTGTTCGGCTGGCGGTACGAAGGGTACGACCGGGGCGAGATCATGGAGAACGAAGACTTTCCCGAAAAAGGCACCATCATTCACTCGCAGTACATCGACATGCTGTACAACTACGGAGCCGTGGGCCTCTTCCTGAATTTGCTACTGATTGTCGGTACGCTGGTGGTTATGTACCGTCGCAACGAGGTTTTCACCACCGAACAATCCACGCTGTTTGGCTTCCTCATCAGTGGACTGTTTTTCAGCATTTCGTACCAGTTGCCCGTGTACTTCTGGGGTT
>NZ_JBMDWJ010000132.1:0-4548 GCF_048595215.1 Siphonobacter sp. | reverse complement strand
TTGATTTAACTCTAAACTGTTTTGGTGATTCCGCTGGGATTCGAACCCAGGACCCATACATTAAAAGTGTATTGCTCTACCAGCTGAGCTACAGAATCAGTACTTTCTAACAAAATAGAGGATTAAAACAAACTTCGGATGGTAACGAAGAGACGCTAAAAGCGTTGATTTAACTCTAAACTGTTTTGGTGATTCCGCTGGGATTCGAACCCAGGACCCATACATTAAAAGTGTATTGCTCTACCAGCTGAGCTACAGAATCATTATCTTTGCTTGACAGAAAATCTTTCCGTTTTTGCGAGTGCAAAAGTAGTGTTATCAGCAGCCGAACGCAAGTGTTACGACTTAAAAATTTACAATTCTCTATCTTTTTTTTCTTTGCCAGCCTGCAACTGTCTGCTGCTCAGAATGTCGCACAACGACTTATTCACGCCGATTCTCTGTTCGAAATTCATAGTTTTCGGAAAGCAACCCTGGCCTACGAACAAATTCTGAAGACTTCACCCCTAATTTCTCCAACTGTTTATTTAAAACTGGCTTATCTCTACGAACAAAAAAAAGATTGGCTTCAGGTACAATACTACCTCAACCTGTACTACGAACAGATTCCGGACGAACGCGTACTGCGAAAAATGAATGAAATCGCCCGCGACCAAGGCTGGAAAGGATACGAGCTGGATGACTTTAATCTGCTCATTCTACTCTTCAAGCAGTACTCGGGCTATCTCATTGGCCTATTCCTTATCATCGGGGTATACGTTTTTGCCGTTTTACTCAGTAAACGACTCAAGCATCAGTACATTCCCTTCCGGCACAAAATGATTTTCTTCTTCTACTGGGCGGGCGTTGCTCTCTTAGTTAATCTGCCGGGCCGTTACCGACAGGCCATCATTCGGAAAGAGGGTTCAATTCTTCGGAGTGATCCTTCAGCGGCAGCTCCCCCGACCGAGATCGTTAAAGAAGGTCACCGCCTGAAAGTGGTTGGAAAATCGGATATCTGGTACCAGGTACTCTGGGAAAATCAGCTCGTATACGTCAAATCCTCCGATGTCTGGATTGTCCGCTAGCGTTTTCGCAGGGGTGAATTCTCTTCCTTGGCTAATTCGTTGTAGACCATGGTATCCATAAACTTTGGAAAAAGCTTATTCAGCCATACGGTGAGCTTACCCTGCGAAGTCAGAATCAACTCCCTTTTGCGTTGAACGATGGCTTTATAGATATGAGCAGCCACTTCCTCCGCCGACATCATTTTTGCTTCATTCCGCATCGTCTCTCCCATTTTCTGCCCGTCTTTTCCCAGCGAGGCAACGCGGATATTCGAAGCTGTAAAACCCGGCGAGGCGGTCAGCACGTGTACGCCCGAATGCAGTAATTCGGTGCGTAAAGCTTCTAGGAAGCCGTTCAAGGCAAACTTTGAAGCCGAGTACCCTACGCGTACCGGCAAACCCCGATACCCCGCGATAGACGAAATGCCCACGATACTGCCCTTGCTCTTGAGCAGGTGTGGCAAAGCTGCTTTGGTTGCGTAGACACTGCCGAAGAAATTAATGTCCATGACTTTACGAATGACTTCAGGATCGAGGTCTTCGAACATGGCTCGCATCGAAATACCGGCATTGTTAATCAGTACATCGAGCTGACCAAACTCAGCAACAACCGCTGCTATCACGGCTTCATTGTCTGCCTGTACACTAACGTCAGAAACCAGACTCAGGCAGGTGATGCCTTCGTTTTTTAGCAGTGTTTCGACTTCGGCTAATTTCCCGGCATCCCGACCCGTGATCACTACTTTACTACCCTTTCGGCCAAATTCCACCGCCAATGCTTTTCCAATCCCGGAAGAACCGCCCGTAATGAGTACCACTTTATCTTTCATAGCCTTTTCATTCAAAACTGCTAAAATACGGTCCGCTCTACACTTTAGATACGACCGGCTCTAGCGTAAGAGGTTCACCACCCCCTTAAACTGACGTTTGGAATACTTAATGACGTAGTAGTACTGCCCAGTGGAGAAGTCTTCGCCCGTCCAGCGAAAATTGTGCTTGGTATCACGGAAGACGCGTTTCCCCCAGCGGTTAAAAATCTCGACGTACTGGAATTGCTCAATACAGTTATCTAGGGGCAAATCGTCCACTGAAAAATGATCGTTTTTACCGTCGGCATTGGGCGTAAATACGTTGGGTGGTAGAAATTCATAGTCTACCATCTGATCACGAACCACCAGTTCTACCTTTACGGAATCGTACCGGTTGGGATTACAGGAATTGTCTTCGGTAATAAAATCCACAATAAACGTTTTCTCGGGCAGTCCTTCCATGAGTTCACAGGTTGGTATCCATTCGAATGGACCACTCACCGTACCCGTACCCGACTGATCACTCCATTGCATACCCGCTTCGCCCAGGGTAAAGCCCCTTCCCTGCCCCCGCAGTACCAAGGGATCTCGTTCGGGATCCTGAGCATTGACTTGAAACCGAATGGGCTGACCAGCGATTCCCTGTAGGGTTACGGTAGCCGTATTGCCGGGTAAGGTTGTTGCCACTGACGGGGGCTGACTGGGCCTTCCGGTAGTTGTTAACTCAACACTGACGGAATCCGTCAGGTTACGGCCGCAGCGAAGATCGATGACGTAGAAATCAACGATGTACGGTTCCCGACGTACGGCCGCACAGGGCAAGGTCCAGCTAAAGGGTGAACGAGCTTTCCCCAGTCCTTGGGAGGGTGTGAAGTTCATCCCTACACTAGCCAACGAAAAACCACGCCCCCGGGCCTCCAGCCGAATACTGTCCGGGTCCAGATCCAAACCGTCGATATTAAAATCAAGCTTCGTTCCTACCATTACGGTTGCCCGGTTATTGGCTAAAGTCGTCGATACCTTCGGTTTCTGATTGGCTCTGGGCCGAACGAATACGCTGATAGTTAACGTATCGTGTTGGGGAAGGGGACAACTTTCGTCACTGGCGATCACCTGAAACCGTAAGGGCCGGCTATCGGCACTTTCGGCACATTCCCCCAGGCAGATTTGAGCCCGAGCCGTATCACTACCCGTGGTCAGTGTCACTTGGGTGGGCGTAATGGTATACTGTAGCGGGTTCGGATGCAAGGCTTGTACTTTTAAATTCAGGCGGGAATTGGGGTCTTTGTCCGTAAAAAACAGATCAATGCACCGCTGCTCGCCTACCGTCATCTCCATGGTTTGGCCGGGTTTGTAGAATTCTCTTTTCCCCTGCTCCCGAGCCATTACTACGGGAGGAGCACTCATGGGGCAGTCGATCACTTTCAATTGGAAGTCCCGACGAACCAGCCCAATGCGTTTACCCGCCCGAAACTCCTCCACCATTACCGAAAACACGTGCAGCCCCAGTTGCGTAGCCGTTACTGACAACTGTCCCGTACGTGGGTTGATAGTCAGCGGTGGATTCCCAATGATGGCTGTCGTCGCCGAAAATCCAGCCCCCCACGTGATAGCGGGGTACGATGAACTCGGCTGAGCTAATGGCCTGGGATTAATGGTGTTACTAAATCCATTCAGGGGCGTAACGAGGGAATAACGCAGACTGTCTCCATCGGGATCAATGGCACTAAAATCAAAGGTAAAGGGACGGTTCAGACAGATAAAGTCACCTTTTACGGTCGTAAATTGAGGAGAAGAGTTGACATAGGGCCGACTATTCTGATACAGCGGTGGCATTTCGAGGTAAAATACGGTAGCCGCATCCTGAGGTCGTACGATGTTGGTAATGATGTTGTTCCGACAGCAGCGTTCCCAGACGATGTAATAGCCCTGCGGATCATCAAATTCCTGTTGTCGAAAAATAACGTCGGAGCTGTAGCGAATGAGTCGCGTACGCAGGGAAGCTCCCGCCGATGTACAGAGCGGATTGCTGTAGGGAATCAGGGCACTGGCTACCCGGGGCATTTCCAGATCACCCATTCGGGCATTATCACGTTTGCGAAAAACCGAAATTACTACGGTTAAGTCATTAGCTCCGGGTTGGCCGTTAATGTCATCAAAGTACAGGTTCAGCGAAATGCGGTGCGTAGCTCCGTTGATACTGCTTCTCAGCGATTCAAATTGCAACTCCCCACCCACAATGTGCGTAGCTCGGGCCAGCAGTACACTCCACAGTAATAAAAAAGTCAGGTAAATTTTTTTCATAGTACAACAGGATCAATTACGGAATTTACGGTTTAGGGCTGAATCAGCAAAGAATCCGACGATGCGGGGACTGAAATAGCGGAGAGGCTCCGGAAAATGTCTAATTTTGCGGGATCAATGAGAAAGAAACAACAAAAAGCCCCGGTGATTCTGGAAAATCTCCGGGTTGAAGATTTTGCCGCCGAAGGAAAATGTCTGGCCCGTAACGATGGGCAGGTGATTTTCATTGAGGGAGAGGTAGCCCCCGGTGATCTGGTCGATGTTCGCATATATAAAACCAAGTCCAGCTTTCGGGAAGGCCGGGCTATTGCGGTACGAGAGTATTCCAACCTCCGTCAAACGCCCCGTTGTCAGCATTTTGGAACCTGTGGTGGCTGCAAATGGCAGCA
>NZ_JBMDWJ010000131.1:0-5017 GCF_048595215.1 Siphonobacter sp. | reverse complement strand
CTAGTTTCAATCAAATACTCGCAGGATAAGACGAAAGGGTTGCCCGGGTGTAATGAATTTTTCTGAAAAAATAGAGAATAGTTGAATAGAGTACTGATAATGAGAATAATAAAATTGTGAAAGTTTGGGAGTATCGTTCTGCCAAAAGGGACAAAATCAGCAGTGGCAACTAAAAGGGATGGCATTAGAAATCCAGCTCAGGACCCCAATTAAAAACAGCTACTAATGCTACGAGCGTTCAATAGTAATCACCAGAAATGATATCCCTAGGACTCAAACCTTCACCTTAAATCAAACCTCATACACCCTACCAGCGTCTCGCCTTTTTTCTCATATTTGTCCGTATGCAACGAGTCTTAATTTCTATCCTTTTTCTGGGCTGTGTGGCCTGCCAGCCCGCTTCCAAAGCGACGCAGGCGGAAGCAACTGATTCTACTTCGCAAGCTCCGAAGGCAAGTACAGATTCCTTATCGATTGACCTGGTGGCGTGGAAAGATAAGCTGGGGGCAACGGAATCAATTACCGTACCAAATGATCCCGTTTTTCACCGGACGAAACAGTTCGATGCCATACCCTTAGCTACGGTTTTGAAACAGATCCCGGCGTATACTAGCGTCAATACAGCCGAGACGCAGGTCGTTTTTGAATGCGAGGATGGCTATAATCCGTCCATGCCCCTGACGAAAGTACTCGGCAAAAAAGCGTATCTAGCCGTTCGGGACCACGATGCCCCCCAGGGAGAGGACTGGACGACCTTACAAAAAGGTCCGGAAACCAAGAAAATCGCTCCGTATTACATCTGCTATACCGACGTTCCGGGTGATGATGCTACCTATAAGTGGCCGTATAACCTGGTTAAAATTTCCCTGACCTCCGCTTCCAAAGAAACGCAAGCTCTGTTTCCGAAAGACGATGATTCCGTCGTCAAAGGGTACGGGTTGTTCAAAACGCATTGTTTAACCTGCCATGCTCTCAACGGCGTCGGGGGTACGCTTGGTCCCGAACTGAATTTCCCTAAAAGTGTAACGGAGTACTGGAAAACGGATGATTTGAAGGCCTTCATCGCTCACCCCGATCAGTACCGGAATAAGGTGAAAATGCCTACGCTGGGATTGGAAGCGAAAGAAATTAACGAAATTGTCGGTTACCTTTCCTACATGGCCAAACATAAATCCAAGTAGTTCAATCATTGAATACCTTCAACATGAAAAAAATTGTATTGACGAGTTTACTGGGACTAGGCGTTTTTTCAGTACAGGCTCAACAGGCCGAAGAACCTGCGATTCGGGCCGTCGTGGATCGGCTTTTTGAGGGAATGGCCAAGAAGGACACCAACCTTGTACGAAGTGTCTTTCATCCCTCAGCTCGCCTGCAAGCAACCTTCGTCAACGGCCAGGGGCAGCCTGTGCTAAAGAGTCAGAATATTGATGTCTTCGTCAAGGCTATTGGCTCGATTCCATCGGATACGAACGTGGAAGAACGTATAACGTCCTGTGAAATTCGCGTAGACGACCGGCTGGCGACGGCCTGGGCATTCTATGAATTTTACGCCAATAAGGAATTTAGTCACAAAGGAGTGGATGCTTTTCAATTCTATAAAACCGATCAGGGCTGGAAGATTATCCAGCTTAGCGATACGCGTAGAAAATAAAAACAGCTCCGGATTCATCGTCCGGAGCTGTTTTCTTATCGTCCTCTTGTCGCTTACATCATTCGGGTAAGTCGTCTCGATAGCAGGAACAGCAGTACCGCTGCTACGCCGGACATCACCACAAAAAGCAGGAAGAAGTCGTACAGACTCGCCATCTGATAGCCGAGGAAGTTAGTAATCTTACCCGCTTCAGGATAGTACGAACTCAGCGTACCCGCGAATTTATTGGCCGCTACGTTAGCCAGAAACCACACCGCCATCAGCAAAGAGCTGTACTTGGCCGGGGCCAGCTGGTTCACCAGTGACAGACCGATGGGAGAGAGGCAAAGCTCCCCAACGGAATGGAAGAAGTACAACGCAGCCAGATAGCCCGCACTTACTTTCACACCCGGTACCGGATCTTTCACGGCCGGTAACATAATCAGATAGCCAATAGCTAGTAACGTCAGACCAATCGCCATTTTGTAAGGCGAAGCGGGTTCAATACCCTTGTTACCCAGGTACGTCCAGATGGCGGCCATAACTGGGGCACAGGTGACGACGAAGAAGGGGTTGAAATTTTGGAACAATGCGGGGGGAATGGTCCAGCCAAACAACTGGCGATCCACCTGTTCATCAGCGAAAAACGTCAAGGAAGCACCGGCCTGCTCGAAAGCAGCCCAGAAGAAAATAACGAAGAACGAAACGATGTAAATAACAATCACCTGTTGCTTTTCCTTCGCATTCAGGGACTTATCCATCAGGATAAAAACCAGTGAACCGACGCCACCAATCAGCGGAAACCAAAGCAGAATCGGATACACGTTTACGTCAAACCATAACATGCCCAGGCCTACCACCAGCAAAACCGGCAACACCCAGTAGACCGACTTTACGGCGGGAGAGTTAACGGGCGTTTCACCTACGGGTTCACCTTTCCAGGTGACGAGGTACTTGATTTTTCCCCATTGAAAGACAACGGTACCTAGTAAAAGGGCAATGCTACAGGCCAGGAAAGCCCAGCGAAAATCTTCGGGCCGACCCGTATTACCCACCAGGGCACAAATCGTTTGTCCAATGAATGACCCCAGGTTAATCCCCATGTAAAAAATGGTATACGCCGCATCTTTCCGGCGGTCCGCCGGATCGTACAACGTCCCTACCATCGAAGAGATATTGGGTTTGAAGAATCCATTCCCAACGATCATCAGGCCTAACCCGATGTACAGCAGCATATCTCCGCCGGGTTGGTCATACATACTTCCCGAGCAGAACAGGAAAAACTGGCCCAGAGCCATGACCAATCCACCCACTAAAATCGAGCGACGGTTGCCCCAGTATTTATCCGCGATATACCCACCAATCAGGGGCGTTAGATAGACCAGTGACGTATAACCACCGTAGAAGTTAGACGCAAAGGCTTTGTCTTGCATCAACGCCTGCGTAAAGTACAGCGTAAGAACGGCTCGCATGCCATAGTAGCTGAAGCGTTCCCACATTTCCGTAGTGAAAAGCAAAAAAAGGCCCTGGGGGTGGCCTAAAATCCGTTTCGTCTGAGGCGGTTTAATAAATTCGGGCATCCGATTTCGTTTTGATGAATGAAGTTAAGTAAACTTTGGATTTCGTATAGACGTGTGCCGGGCAACCGCTACTTTACTAAAGCCGTTGAAAAAGCTTCTGGACAGCTTTAAATCAAGTGCAGGGTAATTCGTAGCACCCCAAATATAAACGTAGATTTGGGGCTTGCCAAATACAGCCATCCATGAAACTTACTGATACGCTTCTGAAATACCAAATTTCCTTTGCTTCCGTAGTACCCTTCGACTGGCAGCGTTTTCGCGTAAAAATTCTTGACTTTACTGCCGGAAATCAGGCTCTACAGCAACAGGAACTCGGCGATACGGCCGATTTTTCCCGCTTTGTTACGCAGGAAATCCAGGAAGCCGGAGCCCTATGCGGAGTCGGTGGCTATAACGAACACCGGGTTCTGTACCGGCGGAGTCCACATTTTCAGCAAACAACCGAACCCCGGGAAATTCACCTCGGAATCGATATTTGGGCCGAAGCAGGTACGCCCGTTTCCGCTCCGCTAACGGGTACCATTCATAGCCTACGGGATAACGCTAATTTTGGTGATTACGGTCCCACGATTATCCTGCAACACGAACTCGAAGGAACTCTTTTTCATACCCTGTACGGTCACCTCAGCCGTGCGTCGTTACGCGATAAAGTGCCCGGCCAAACCATTGCCGCGGGGGAGCCCTTTGCGGAATTCGGACCGTATCCGGAAAATGGCGACTGGCCGCCGCACCTGCATTTTCAGATCATTGAAGAGATGCAGGACTGGTCAGGCGATTATCCGGGTGTATGTAGCTTGTCGGATCGGACAATGTATCTGGCCAACTGCCCCGACCCCAACCTGATCCTTCGGATTCCGGGCCTGTAGGTAGCCCTTTTCCTACAACCATTCATCATACAGTTGAGCCCCGTTGCGAGGTTTGCCTGTAACTTTCCTATTCTACACCTTTCCCCCTTTCTGTCATGCTAAAACGCTTTTGTATGTGGGGGCTGGCCTTCTGGCTGAGCGTCCCCGCTTTCGCTCAGCTAAAACCGGAAGATGTCCAGTCGTTCACCCTGAAAAATGGAATGAAAATCTTCGTGCTGGAAGATCATTCGATTCCTAACGCGAACATGTATTTGTTCTGGAACGTCGGTTCGCGGAACGAAAAACAGGGCATCACCGGACTGTCGCACTTTTTCGAGCACATGATGTTCAACGGAGCCAAGAAATACGGTCCTAAGCAATTCGATCAGGTCATGGAATTCAACGGTGGGCAGAATAACGCCTACACCAGTCAGGACATGACCGTGTACACGGATTTTTTCCCGGCCACCGCCCTGGAATCTATTTTCGATCTGGAAGCGGATCGGATTCGGGATCTGGCTCTGGACCCCAAGATGATCGAGTCGGAACGCGGCGTGGTACATTCGGAGTACACCACCGGGCTGGAAAACAGCCCCGAAGAAGAACTGGATCAGGCGATGCTTTCGGTTGCTTTTTCCCAACACCCTTACATGTGGAGCGTCATTGGGTATGAGTCAGACATTCTGAACTGGAAACGGGAAGATCTGGTCAACTACTTTAAAACGTATTATGCCCCCAATAACGCCATCACCTTTATCGTCGGTGACGTCAAGCTGGCCGATGTCAAGCGATTGGCCGAGCAGTACTTCGAGCCCATTCCCGTACTGGCTCCGGCTCCTCCGGTCGTCCACAACAAAGAACCCGAGCAAAAGGGAGAACGCCGGGTAATGGTAAATCGGGACGTACCCTCGCCTTACGTACAGATTGCGTATCACGCCCCAGAAGCCCGACACCAGGATTAT
>NZ_JBMDWJ010000130.1:0-4351 GCF_048595215.1 Siphonobacter sp. | reverse complement strand
TGCTGTACGTGGGAATGATAGTCAGTCAAATTTCCCTGATCAGAACGGGTCGGCTAACGCCCAAACGGATACCCTGGACCCTGGGGTTTCCCCGTAGTTATGTCCTCTATACAACGGTCTTTACGCCCAGTTTTCGGTGTTTCTCGACCCCGGCTTGGCTGATTTTGCTGGGGCCTTTACTTGTCTATCTTCTACTACTGGCGTTGCGAATGTACGTAATGCATCCTAGGTCTTAGAAAAGTTAGGGAATACGCTTATAACGTATTCCCCTAACCTGATTATACCAGTTTTTTGTACTTAATCCGCTTCGGTGTAGCGTCCGTACCCAGACGTTTACGGCGGTTTTCTTCGTACTCGCTAAAGTTTCCTTCGAAGTAGTATACCTGTGAATCGCCTTCAAAGGCCAGAATATGCGTGGCAATCCGGTCGAGGAACCAGCGGTCGTGGGAAATAATGACAGCACAACCCGCAAAGTTTTCCAGACCTTCTTCCAACGCCCGCAAGGTGTTAATGTCGAGGTCGTTGGTCGGCTCATCTAAGAGCAGCAGGTTCGAACCTTCTTTCAGCATCATGGCCAGGTGGACGCGGTTCCGCTCACCGCCGGACAGGTTCGAAATCTTCTTTTCCTGATCCGAACCGCCAAAGTTGAAACGACTCACGTACGCCCGGGCGTTAACCATCCGGCCACCCAACAGCATCGGGTCGTTACCACCCGAAATGGTTTCGTAAACCGACTTGTCCGCCTTCAGGTTGTCGTGTAACTGATCGACGTAAGCCAGTTGAACCGTCTCGCCGACTTCAACCGTACCCGAATCGGGTTGTTCCTGACCCGTCAGTAACTTGAAAAGCGTCGTTTTCCCGGCACCGTTCGGCCCGATTACGCCGACAATCCCCGCGGGAGGAAGCGAAAAGGTTAAATTTTCAAAAAGAATTTTATCGCCGTAGGCTTTCGACACCTGCTCAATTTCGATGACCTTACTGCCCAAACGGGGACCCGCCGGAATAAAGATCTCCAATTTGTCTTCCCGCTCTCTGACATCCTCGTTTAAGAGCCGTTCGTACGCACCTAAACGAGCCTTCGATTTAGCCTGGCGAGCCTTGGGAGCCATGCGAACCCAGTCCAGCTCACGTTGCAGGGTCTTCTGACGCTTGGACTCCTGCTTTTCTTCCTGCGAAAGTCGTTTCTGTTTCTGCTCCAACCAGGACGTATAATTTCCTTTCCAGGGAATACCTTCGCCCCGATCCAGTTCCAGAATCCAGCCCGCTACGTTGTCCAAGAAGTAGCGGTCGTGGGTAACGGCAATGACGGTACCTTTATACTGCCGCAAGTGTTCTTCCAGCCAGAGTACTGATTCAGCATCCAGGTGGTTAGTCGGCTCATCAAGTAGCAGAACGTCAGGTTCTTGGAGTAACAAACGGCACAGGGCCACCCGACGACGCTCTCCACCAGAGAGTACACCGATTTTGGCGTCTTCGGGCGGACAACGCAGGGCGTCCATAGCCCGTTCAAGTTTCGTATCCAGCTCCCAAGCATCCAGGGCGTCGAGTTTTTCCTGCACTTCTCCCTGACGGGCCAGCAGCTTGTCAAAGTCCGCATCGGGATCACCAAATGCTTCATTGATTTCCTCGAATTCCTTGAGTAAACCTACCACTTCGGCGGCACCTTCTTCGACGATCTGACGAACGGTTTTTTCGGGATCCAGCTGGGGTTCCTGCTCCAGCATACCTACCGAATAACCCGGTGAAAAGACCACTTCTCCCTGGTAACTTTTATCGATGCCGGCGATGATTCGCATCAGCGTCGATTTTCCTGAACCGTTCAGACCCAGAATCCCAATTTTGGCACCGTAGAAAAAGGAAAGAGAAATGTTTTTAATGATCGTTCGACTGGGTGGAATTACTTTACTCACCCGAGACATCGAAAAGATTATGGTTTCGTTACTCATTTTTTGTTTTATTTGTTGCTTGAATATCAGCACTGGCAAAAGTAAGGCGTTCAGGACCGTTTGCCCAGTCTCATCCCTCAAAAACCCATGGAGACCACCATCACACCCAACCGGTACGTAGAAGATACCCACGGTTACACAAAAGAAGGAAAAGTTTATCTGAAAGGCTACGATGGCTATCCCGACCGGGAAATTGGCTACGTACGCAATACAGAAGAAGAAGCGTTAGATTATTTCCGTAATCGATTTCAGTTAGCTCAGCAAAAAGTCATTCAGCTTCACCAGGATGTACAGGAAGCCCAAAACAAGGGCTCGTACCTGACTAAACTTTTGCAATTACGCAAAAACCTACTGGAGTTCGACGGCCTTGGCGATTTTCCGCCTTTGCTGGCTATGCTCGATAAGCTGGAAACGTACCTTCGCGAGCTAATTTCTTCCAATCAGGTAAAAAATCTGGAAATTAAACGAGCCCTGCTCGAAGAGGTCCATCAGGCTGCTACGGCTATTCCCGACTGGAATGAAGCCACGGACAAAATCCAGGAGATCAAAACCAAATGGCTAAAAACCGGACCGGTCGATAAACCGTATCACGATGAAATCGAGGGTGGTTTCGATCGGATTTCGGATGATTTCTTTCAACGCCGTCGCGAATACTACGCCGAACAAAATCGGATCATTGATGAACGCTTTGATAAACTCGAAGACATCGTTGCCGAGTCGGAGAAATTAATGCGGAGTACGGAGTTTGATGAAGCCTTTGTACGGGTTCGTCAGCTACAGAATGAGTGGAAAACCGTTGGCCCCGTACCTCCCAAGCGGCAAAGTAAACTGTGGAAACGCTTCAAGAAGGCGACGACCATTTTCTTTGATCGTTATAATGCCATGAAAGGCATTACGCCCCGTCCTCGGGTAGACCCCCGTTTACAGGAGCTACAAAATATTGCGGCTGAAGCGGAAACGCTAACGGCATCCGTTCATCAGGATGTTATTTCCAAAGCCTCTGATCGGGCCAAGGAATTGCTGGTGAAGTGGAAAGACCTCGCTCCGAAGGTGAAAACCCTGGACCGGAACGTGGCCGAGAAATTCCGCTTAGCCTGCGATAAAGTATTTGAGTTGAATTATTTGCGTCGGGTGATTGGCTATCGTTATCCGGATTTCGACGAGAAGCCGAAGCGTGATCAGCTGAAAATTCAGATTTATCAGATGGAATATCTGGTACGCAAGGAAAAAGGCGATCTGGAACAATACCTGGAGTTTGACGGCCGAATCCGGGCTTATGTAGCCGCTGATAAAGCTCTTTTCCAGAAGGTGAATACGCAGAAGCGGAAAGTAGCCGTGAAGGAAATGCTGCTGGTGGAATTCAAACGGGATTTAGAAACGGTACTCTAACGATCCGGCATATTATTTTTTTCTAAAAAGCCAGTCTTGTGAAAGACTGGCTTTTTAGCTTTAAAAAGTGCTTAAAATGAAATATTATGGGTTGGATTACAGTTATCTATAGCTTTTGATACCAATCCTTACTACAAAATACTGTATCCTGAATGAAAGCACTGCACTATGCCGTAACGATCCTTTTACTGGGCACACTGGCTTCGTCGTGTAAGAAAGACAATGAAAACGATGGGCCTAAAGCGACAGCGGATGTACGAGACAGCGTTTACCTCTATTCAAAAACCTATTATCTGTGGAACGACCGACTTCCTTCCTTAGCTAGTTTTAATCCTACTAGTTATGATTCGCCAGAAGCGGTCATGGAAAAGGTGCGTACCTATAGCCCACTGGGAACCAATGGCAAAAACCTGGACCGCTGGAGTTTTGCGATGACCAAGGAAAAGTGGGATGATGTGGCTTCAGGAGCGAGTGGCGACTTAGGCATCAGTTTTGGCTTTGTTGCTGCCAATGATTTACGGGTAGCGTTTGTGTACAAGAACTCCGATCCTGGAAAACAAGGCGTGCAACGGGGCTGGCAGATTACGTCGGTCGATGGTATTACGGCTAATACGGCCAACATAGATGCCCTTTCGAAAGCCCTTTTTAAAGAGTCTACGCAGGTAGCTTTTAAAAAGCCGGATGGTACGACGCAGACCCTAACCCTGAAGGTTACTTCGTATCAGACCAATCCCGTACTGACGCGTAGTATCATCAGTCAGAATGGCAAGAAGGTTGGGTATATCGCTTTTAGTAGTTTCTTGGGAGCTACTGCTGCAGCGGAGCTGGACGAAGCTTTTGCCTATTTTAAAGCGAATGGCGTAACCGATTTGATTTTTGATGAACGATACAATGGAGGTGGAGAGGTAGTATTAGCCGAGAAAATAGCGGATCTGATTGTGCCTCGTTCCGCTGCAGGTAAGCTTATGTACAAGGATCAGCACAATCAAACGCTTTCCAAGTATTCGGGTTATAAC
>NZ_JBMDWJ010000129.1:0-5113 GCF_048595215.1 Siphonobacter sp. | reverse complement strand
TTTTATCAGAAATCAGGTTGCCGATGAATTGAATTCCGATACACGTTCCTGCCAGATTGTAGATGCCCACTATTTCCGCGGTCGTCTGAATGCTCAGGAAGCCAGCCAACGGGGACACATGCTGTTTTATGATCGGGTTTTCGATGATCTGCTCATGGCCGAAGGTGTCACTACCCATTACCTGCCCATTCGTAATACGTTTAACAACCGCCACGAAAAAGGAATTGACGTATGGCTGGCTCTGGAAGCTTACGAAATGGCTCTGTATAAAAAATTTGACATTATTGTTCTCATTGCTTCAGATGGTGATTTTGTACCGTTGGTTCGTAAACTGAATACGATCGGTACGCGGGTGATGGTACTGAGCTGGGACTTTGAATATACGACGGAAGATGGCCAGAAAATGGTTACGCGTACGTCACAGGATCTGCTGGAGGAAGTGTCTTACTACGCTGACATGCAGAATATCATTGAAGATCGCGTACGTCGGAATGATCCACTTATTAATGGTCTCTTCGTCGTACCACCTTCGCCACCACAAACCACTCCCCGGGCTGAACGTCCGGCAGCCGATGCTGCGGTAGGTCCTAATCCTACCTTAGCCGAACACACGGGAGAGCTAATGACGAGTACGATTTATTCTCTTAAAAACGGCTACGGATTCATTAAGTATCCGCCCAATAACCTGTTCTTCCATTACACTAGTTTAGTGGATACGGATTTCAATGAATTACAGGAAGGGGACGAAGTGGAATTTGTATTGTCGCTAAATGATCGGGGCGATTATATTGCCAAGAATGTACGCTTGCTTTGGGATGAAGAAGGTGCAGAAGTAGCAGAAACGACCGAAAGCGTTACGGAGACCGAACAGGATTCTTTAAAACTCGAGTTTTAACGCATTCGTAGCTTTCATTATAAATGAGAAAAGCGGACCCTAGGGAGTCCGCTTTTCTCATTTATATACGAAGGATTAAATCATTTTACGAACCAGATCTTCCACGGTTACACCTTCCGCTTCCGCTTTAAAGTTTCGTACAATCCGGTGCCGTAAAATGGGCAAAGCTACAGCTTGTACATCTTCAATATCTGGCGAAAACTTTCCGTTAAACAAAGCATTACATTTAGCCGCCAGAATGAGATTCTGTGAAGCTCTGGGACCAGCTCCCCATTCCAGAAACTCATTGGCTTCCCGCGAGGCCAGTTCCGTTTGCGGACGCGTTTTGTGTACCAGTCGAACCGCATATTCCACGACATTATCAGCAATGGGAACGCGGCGTACTAAGTGCTGAAAGTACTGAATTTCTTCGCCCGTAACCTGTTGTTTTACTTCGTAACGGTTATCCGTAGTGGTCGCTTTCACAATGGCCAGCTCCGACTCAAATTTCGGATACGTCAGTTGAATCATGAACATAAACCGGTCGAGCTGGGCTTCCGGTAGCGGATATGTACCTTCCTGCTCGATGGGGTTCTGGGTTGCCAGCACGAAAAACGGACGGCTCAGGGAATACTTCTGTCCCGCGATGGTCACGGCATATTCCTGCATGGATTCCAGCAGAGCTGACTGCGTTTTAGGCGGCGTACGGTTAATTTCATCCGCCAGAATGATGTTGGAGAAAATGGGGCCTTTGATAAAGCGGAAATTCCGGTCGTTATCCAGCGTTTCTGAACCCGTAATGTCCGAAGGCATCAAGTCCGGCGTAAACTGAATCCGGTTAAAACTCAAATCCAAAGCACCGGCCATTGTCTGGATGAGCAGGGTTTTAGCTAGGCCCGGTACGCCGACCAGCAAACAGTGCCCCTGACAAAAAATAGCGGTCAACAGTAAACGTACGACTTCATCCTGCCCGATTACTACCTTAGTAATTTCAGCATGTAATTTTCGATACGCCTCATTGAGAGCCTTTACTCCTTCGACATCGGAAGAATACGTCATACGTAGTTAAATAGGGTTTAGACCAAATAGAATCACTAAAATAAGAAAGGGTTTGACACAAGCTGAATCGTTTTTTGATCATTTATCCAAAAACTTTCAGCGGTGTCAAACCCCTTCAATACTTCAAAAGCTCTTTTAATTACTAAAGGCAGCGATTACATCGTTACATTCTTCCTTCAAATCTTCGTCACGTACCTGAATAAACACCTCACCTTTCGTCTTCTTAAACCATTTTTCAACGGCATTGTTTCGTTTACGGCTCAGGGCAATTTTCTGGAGTTTCTGATAATCTTCCTCCAGATTGGCGTAATGCGGTGGGAATTTTGTTTTGTAATAAATGACCCGAACTCCTGTTTTTCCATCGTTAGTCCGGTAAGGCATTACGGTTGAATAGGTACCTACTTGCATTGAATCTAGAGTAAAGTACAGACTGGGGTCCATACTGGCATCCAGAGCCAAGCGTGGAGCCCGCGTTTCAGGATCCTGAATCCAGCCGCCTACGTCAGACGTAGCTTTATCCTCCGAATATTCCTTGGCTGCTTTTTCAAAATCCAGCTTGCCATCTACTAACTGGGTACGAATGGAATCCAGGAAACGCGTCGGCTCATTAATATCCAGACGGTTATAATCCGGGCGTAACAGAATGTGGCGGGCCGTATAAACTTCACCTTTAATATCTTCCAGTTTAATTAAGTGAATACCATACTCGGAATCAATGGGTTCGGACATTTCGCCGGGTTTCAAGCGATACACCGCTCCTTCGAATTCGGGTACCATCGTACCGCGTTTGACGTTCGCGTACAAACCTCCGTTTTGAGCACTTCCTACGTCTTCTGAATACGTGGTCGCCAGTTTGGCAAAATCTTCACCCGCCAACGCCCGCTTCTTGTAATCCAGCAGTCGCTCGCGTAGTACATCACGTTCTTCTTTCGTAACCTTCGCCAAACGAATGATGTGCCCTACCTGTACTTCCGAAGGGAAATAGGGTAAGCTGTCCTTAGGAATCGAGTTGAAAAACTTCCGTACTTCGCTGGGCGTAATTTTCACGTCACTCGTGATCTTACGCTGCATTTCCTGCACCAATAAGTTATTTCTTACGTCCGAACGAAGCTCAGCTTTCAACTGATCCAGACTTTTGCCGAACTGCTCCACGATGTTTTTCTCAGAGCCGTACATTTGAATCATTTGATCCATCCGACCTTCGAGTTCACCATCTACCTGCCGATCCTCCACCGTTACGGAGTCAATCTCAGCTTTTGCTAACATTACCTTGTTAATGATCAGACTATTCAGACACTGACAGCGAGTCGGAGCATTTTTAGGGTTCTCGGCCTGATACTGATGGTACATTTGATCCAGGTCCGATCGCAGAATATAGTGATTATCAACTTTACTAATCACGCCGTCAATGACTTTACCTTTAGACGCCTGAGCAAAGCCCAGCACCGGTAAAAACACGATCAGCAACCCAAGAATTTTCTTCATTTCCAGATTTTTAAAACAACCCAATCAACTATTTTAACTTTTTTAATTCATTTTCATTCACCTGTACGGGGAACTGTTTTTTCAGCGACTCCACCCAGTCTTTTTCCAGATAAACCTGATAATCGTTGATGACTTGACCCCGGGCTTCATTCAACGTTTTCGTACGGGCGTTGTCTACGGCCTGAATATCAATTTGTACCACTCGGCCGCTTTTTTCTACGGTTTGCTTGCCTACTTTCCAGCTTACTGCATCAACAAACTTGTTTTCACCTTTCTGGAAAAACCCTTCCTGATAGATTAGGTTATCGGCTTTCTGCGTATTAAACTGCCGCACTACATCAACGGGAGCATTGGTAAAGAGAGCAAATGACACCCGACGGTTTTTATCGCGGTTCGTCGTGGAAACGGGTTTGAACTTGCTTTCGTCTACTTCAACAATCCGCGTTGCCGAAATATTCCCGCGTTTCACCAATTCATTTACTACGCTGCGTAAACGTCCGGCTGAGCAGGAGTCCGCTTCGGAGGCATCGGCGTGACCGCTGATTTCTACCTGATAATCGTAGTTCTTCGTTAAGATGACAATTAAGTCAAAAAGTTGCTCGCGTTGTCCTTCCGTTAATTTGGTTTGTCCTTTAGGAAACGTCAGATCCGTTACTTTTCGGCTAAGAGCATACGGTTTTTTTGCCAGTGATTTCAAAGCCAGATCCAGAATGGGCCGTGAAGCCGCATCCAGTACGGTTGCTTTGACGCGGGGAGGCAACTGGTATTTATTACGATTCTGCTCGTAAAATTGCCGTTGGCCCGTCGTATCGGTCAGCGAGCGACCCTGCACTTTTTCATCAAGCATCTGGAACAGCAACATACCGTCGTGGTACTCCTGAATCAAATCCCTGAAATCTTCATTCTTTGCTTCCAGGTGCAGCTCTTCGTACTCCAGATTCTTTTCCTCGATGAAGGCATTCAGTAAGCTCTGCATGAGACTTTGTGGCGATGCCCCAGCCTGCGGACGCTGATTCTGCTGAACGTAGTTGTAAAAGTCGCTCACCCGATATACCTGGGAACCAATCCGGAAAAGTAGCTGCCCATTGAGATTCGCATCGGCGGGAGCCTGCCATTTGCCGTCTTTCAACAGCGGGTTCGCTTTTTCGAGAGCCGCCGCTACGGCCGTTTTATTCTCTTCGTATTTATTCTCCTGTTTCACCCGGCGAAGCACGGCCGATTTGCTCACGTTCGATCGATCATCCGACTGTACTTTCGTCCGCAGATACCCTCCCACTTCCGCGTAATCGAGCAGAGGAATACGTTTCACCAGCTTGAGAATATGCCAGCCGTACTGCGTCTGAAACGGAGCGGAATACGCATTTTCCTTTTTCAGAGCAAACGCTGCTTCTTCAAAGGGAGGGAGCATCTTTCCCGTTCCGAACGGCTGCATTACCCCGCCCGCACTTTTAGTACTGGCATCTTCCGAAAACTGCTTGACTACGGCTTCAAACGGCACGCCACGTTGCAGTTCACCGTAGGCTTCTTCAATTTTCGTTTTGGCCGTCATTTTTTCCGCGTCCGTTGCATTCGGATCAACGCGTACGAACAGATGGGCTACCTGTACATTTCCCTGACTAGTCCGTCGGTCATTGACCCGGATCAGGTGATACCCGAACTTGGTCCGTACGGGCATGGAAATGTCGCCTTTCTTGG
>NZ_JBMDWJ010000128.1:0-4676 GCF_048595215.1 Siphonobacter sp. | reverse complement strand
GAGGTAAACGCGTCGTCCGTCAGTACCTGATCGGTGGGTTTTTTTTCCAGAAAATCTTTATTACAGGAGGCTAACAAGCTCAATGCCAGCACGCCTATCATTCCACTTTTCACTATATTTTTCATGATTCGATGCTTCTGTTAAGGGGTTTACTAAAATCCCAGGCGGGCTCCGATGGACAATACGCGGTTGAAGTTGTATGTATTATCAACCGTTCCGTTGAAGGAGCCCGTTCCGTTCATACCGCGACGGGTCGAGAACAGAGCCAGGTTTTCTCCCGCGAAGTACAGGCTGGCCGATTTGGCTCCGATACCTGATAACCAGCTCACGGGCAGCGTGTAACCCAGGGTAATGTTGTTGAGCTGCAGGAAAGATGCATCCGTCAGGAAGCGGGTGCTTTCGCCGGTCAGGTTCGCCACATCACCGTTGTCGAAACGAGGCACCTCGGTTATATCACCGGGTTTCTGCCAGCGTTTGAACGCATCTTTGTGCAGAGCCGTGCCGTACGTGCCGCCGTGCATCAACTGACGATACGCGTTATCATACACTTTACCTCCCACCTGGAACGTCAGTACAAAACTCAGCGAGACGCCTTTGTAAGACAGGTTATGATTCATGGAGCCGTAGAACTTGGGAATCGACGAAAAGCCGGTATAGCGATAATTCGCTTCTGAAATCACCCGTGTCAGCGTATCCGCACCCACGATTTTTGCGTTGGTCGTCAGGGTATTGGTTTTGTACATCGCTAAACCCGTTTCCGAATCAATCCCGTGGAATTCCCGCATGTAGAAATCATAGATGGAATGACCCACGCTGTAGGCTTTGGTACCCGTTTGGATCAAGGGCTGACTTTCGGGCATCTTGGTGATTTTGTTCTTAAAGGACGTTAGGTTGAGTGTTACGGCGTAGCGGAAATCCTGCGTCCGAACTACCTCGCCCGTCAGTTGAAGTTCCACCCCCCGGTTGTACAAACTACCGATGTTGCGGTTTACTTCAAACTCTCCACTGGTCGTACCGCCATTGGCCAGGGCCAGGGGTACGCTGAAGATTAGTCCGTCGGTAGCCCGGTTGAAAAACTCCACGCTACCCGACACCCGGTTCCGTAGTACGCTGAAGTCAATGCCAACATCAAAGTTTTTGGCGGTCTCCCAGGTCAGCTGGTAGTTGGCAATGGAAGCCTGCGTGAAACCCGGCTCGGCGTTGTTATTACGAGCCAATTCATACAAACCCTGGTAGGGATAGTAGCCGAGATCGCCGAGGTCTTCGTTACCGACCACACCGTACGAGGCCCGCAGTTTCAGCATACTCAACCAGTTGATATTTTTCAGGAAGTCCTCTTTCTCGATGTTGTAAGCCGCTCCCAACGACCAGAACGTAGCCCAGCGTACGTCTTTGTAAAACTTGGAGTTCCCATCCCGCCGGATCGACGCATTGAGTACATATTTCTTGTCGAAATCGTAACTGGCCCGGGCGAAGTAACTTTCAATCCCGTAGTTATCCTCCCGCGAGGAAACGTTGAGCACCGTGGCGAAGTTGGGTAGTTCCGTAATACCATCGACGATGATACCCGCCCGGGCTCCGACCATGTAGTTATATTTGTAGGTATAACTTTCGTGGCCACCCAGTACATTCAGGTTGTGCTTGCCGAAGGATTTATCGTATTCCAGCAACTGATTGAACGTACTGCTCATGGTCCGGTACAGGTAGTGATACGCACGGCCCGCCGGAGCACCATCACCAATAATGGGGTTATCGTAGGTACGACGGTGACGATCCTGCAAATCGAAGCTGATGTTGGACGTAGCTTTTAAACTGGGTAGGATGTTGATCGTGGCATACGCCCGGCCACCGATAATGCCCGTCTCTTCCTTCCGGTCATTCAGCTCATTTTCCCAGACGGCGTGACGGCCACTGGAAAAAGGACGGCTATCGCCCATATCGTATACTTTGTTACCATCTTTGTCCAGCACATAGGCTCCCGTGGCCGGATCATGCTTGTAGACCGGGTAGATCGGTCCCATAAAACGGGTGATGTAGAAAGGATTAATGAAAGATGTTCCACCCGTACCAGCATCGGTATTGGACCGACTGTAGCTTCCGTTCAGGTTGAGACCCGTTTTGAACCATTTGGTCGGCTGCGTATTCATATTAACGCGAGCCGTAAAACGCTCAAAATCAGACTTCAGCAAATAGCCTTGTTCTTTTGTATACCCAACCGAGGCGAAGTAATCGGATTTATTCGCTCCGCCGTCGTACGAGATGTTGTAGTTCTGACGACTCTGTCCACCCCGCTGAATGGCTTTGACCCAGTTCAGATCTTCGGGATACAGTAACTGAGCATTCGGATTCAATACTCCGTTCGCATCAACAATCTGATTATTTGCCACATTGAAGGGATTGTACTTCAACAGATCGTAGATGCCCGTATAATTTCTTCCCAGGTACTGGGTGGTCTGACCAGCGGCAATGCTTCCGGCTACTTCTTGTGGAATTCTCAGCGAACCGTATTGCAGCGTATTCCGCTGTACTTCCCACATCAGGGGATAGTATTCCTGAGCCGAAACCGTTTCGTATTCGGGCAAACCCCGGGAAATGGTACCGACGGATGCATTGAAATTCAGATTATTGCGATTATTCTTTCCTTTTTTGGTCGTAATCAGGATTACCCCATTGGCTCCCCTTGATCCGTAGATGGCCGTTGTAGAGGCATCTTTGAGCACGTTGATTGACTCAATATCGTCCGGATTAAGACTGCTGGTATTCATGTTGAAAGGCACGCCATCTACCACGTACAGGGCAGAGTTGGAGGCCGAAATGGAACCAAATCCCCGAACGCGAATGGTAGGGGCCGAACCCGGTGCCCCGCCCGACTGGCTGGTCTGAACGCCCGGAGCCGCTCCCACGAGTGCATTGAGGGCATTGGATACGGGCCGCTTGGCAATGTCGATGGCTTTAACCTGAGCGGACGATCCGACGTGCGTTTCCTTACTGACGGTACCGTAGCCCACGACCATTACTTCATTGAGCACCTGCGATTCTTCCTGCAGGATGACATCAACCGTGGTTTTGTTGGTAATGTCGATTTCGGACTTGGTAAAACCAATGTTACTGAAGACCAGAATCGTCTGTCCTCTGGGAACAATCAACGTATAACGTCCTTCAGCATTGGTGACGGTTCCGGTAGTGGTGCCCTTTACGGCTACGCTGACACCCGGTAAGGGTACCCCTTCTTGCGAAGAAGTCACGACCCCTTTTACAGTAGTTTGTGCATAGAGAAAGCTCCCTGTCAGAAATAGTAACAGAAAGCTGAGTAGAGATTTACTCATAGAGCAAGTGAATTAATAGTGGTAAGGGATACGAAAGAGCCCTAAAACTAGGTCCACTTGCAGGTAAATAAAAATCTGTTAAATAAGTTATTTGAAAAATCTTATATTAAATTTATATATTAAAATAAAATTAAATTCTGTCTTTTCATCACATACCATACATATCTTTATATGAGAATAGTGAATACATACTATCTATAGTTTAAGATGGCTACCAAGCAAAAAACTCCCGCCAACCAGCGTTGACGGGAGTTTTAACGGTGTGGAATCCCACGTATTCACTTATGAACCGTAAACGCTATACGAAACCGTAAGCATTCGATTGACCACCGTCAATGGCGATGGTTTGACCATTGACATAGCCACAATCTTCGCTCAACAGGAAAACGACCAGTTTCGCTACGTCTTCGGGCTGACCTAGTCGTTTGGTGGGGTTAAACGATGCATATTCGGCTTCGGCCTTTTTCGGATCTTCGGCATTAATCTGGCGGAAGGCCTCGGCCACCATCGGCGTCAGAATAGCTCCCGGAGCAATGGCGTTGGTCAGGATACCAAACCGACCGTACTCGAGTGCGGCATTCTTGGTGATACCACTGACGGCGTGTTTGGTAGCAACATAGGGCGTTTGATTCATCACACCCCGGATACCTCCGACGGAAGCCACGTTGACGATGCGTCCGTACTCCTGCTTTTGCATGACCGGAATAATATAACGTAGCCCATAATACGCACCCATCAGATTGATATCAATCACTTTCTGGAACACCTCCAAATCGTAATCCGTCAGTGAAGCCTGACGCCCCTCAATACCTGCATTATTATAAAAACCGTCGATTCGACCGTATGCATTTACAGTTTCCTCAACATAATTTTTGACGGCTTCTTCGCTCGAAACGTCCGCTACGACGGTCAGCACTTTCGCTTCCGGATAGCTTTCTTTAATCTGCTGCTGGGCCTTTTCCAAGGCTTCGGCATTATAATCCACTAACGATAGGAAGGCTCCTTCTTTGGCCGCTTCCAGGGCGGTGGCCAGACCTAGACCCATGCCTGCACCCGTTATGACGATTACTTTGTTTTCTAGCTTTTTCATATCATTATAGTAATTGTACTTACTAAATAACCCCCTTACCAGCAGAAAGGTTTAGATCTTTTGAAAATTATCTGTATCTACATATAATTTAACCTTACTATTGAATGGATCGTATGCTGGATTCCTCAACCCGAAGAATCAGAGAGATCGGGCCAGAAGTGTCTGACTTTACTAACGTTTGAGGTCTTTTGTGAGGTTGGCAAATACGTAATCATGCTCCTGACGAATCCCGAGTTTTTCCAGGGGTTCCCAGTACCAGC
>NZ_JBMDWJ010000127.1:0-13799 GCF_048595215.1 Siphonobacter sp. | reverse complement strand
CGTACGAATTTCGAACGGAAAACAAAATGGAATCGGCCCAGCATTTCAGTTCGATTTCAATGGTAATCTTCGATTCAACCGTGTTTTTAGAATGTTTGAACGCATTTTCAACAAACACGATCAACAACATCGGGGCAATTTGCACGCTAGGATCATGAATGCTTTCCCACTGTACCCGCAAGTTAAGCCGATCTCCCAACCTGATTTTTTCAAAGGCAATGTAATTATCCAGATACGAAAGTTCATCGATCAGGGGCACCCATAGGGCTTTGGTTTCGTAGACGGAATAGCGTAAAAGATCCGAAAGTTTTAACAGCAGGGGTGGTACTTTCTCGTGATCGGTCAACGACAATCCGTATAGATTGTTAAGCGTATTGAATAAGAAGTGCGGACTTAACTGGGACTGTAACAGTTGCAACTCACTCTGACTTTGTTCCGCCGATACCTGAGCGTCCTTCAACTGTAAACTGATGGCTGTACGGATATGCTTGATAAACATACCTACCAGAATGCTTAAAGCCGTAAAGGGTGTGATGAAGATAACGAGATTCAGGAAAGAGGGTAAGGTATTGATAAGTAATAAAGCAATACAACAAAAGAGGATTAGAATAAGCAGAATAATTAATTGTCGATTGGGAATGCGGGTTTGGTTGACCGTCAAAAGCTGTGAAAAGGTGCGACCGAGGTAGATCCCCCCCACAAAATACACGCCCGCCAGCAGAGCAACCTGGTCTTCGTGCTTACCCGCCAGGACGCGTTCGAAATACGGTTCTAAAAGAAAATAGACCACGAAAACAGTCATAGCCGCAATCAATAGATGCAGTAGCCGACTCGTCTGAAAAAGGTTTATAGAGCTTGTTGCTTTCATTATACTTAAGTTTTGCCGAAAACTACGGGATCGAACATAGGCTTGAAAACTTTCCGGTTGAACAGGCTGCCTTTCCTTACCAATACTGTTTAAAAGCGGACGAATGGGTTTAACCCCTGAAATGCTCATTCTGTCCGTCTCCTTAGGCCCTCCGTCCGGATCATTAGGGCTACCGATCGAGTCACGGCACTTTCGCCGACGAAACAATTCTCTCGTCTGTTATGAAACTCTTACTGACCGTACTCGTCTTTTTGCCGCTGTTCGCCTGGGCTCAGGATTCCACCTATACCTTACAGGGCAGGATTCAGGATGAACAGGCTCGCCCCATTCCCGGAGCTACGATTCTACTTTTGAAAAACACGAAGGTACTGCAAGGGGTAGTTGCCGATAGTACCGGATTTTTTGAATTACATCGGCTAGCGAAGGAAACTTATCAGGTACAGGTGACCGCTTTGGGATACGAAAGCTATACCAGCCCATCCTTTTTCCTGAATCGCAGCCCCTGGAATCTTTCGGTTATCAAGCTTCAGCCTTCAAAAAATACCGACTTAAAGGAAGTAAAGATTACGGGTAAACGTCCGCTGATTGAGCACGATCTGGATAAAACAATTGTGAATGTCGAAAATCTGCTGAGTAGTGCAACCAGTCACGTGCTGGAAACGCTCGAAAAGGTACCGGGAATCACGGTGGATACGGATGGTACGATTCGCTTAAATGGGATGAGCAGTGTCACCGTACTCATGGACGGGAAACCGACGTATTTGTCCGGACGCGATCTGGCCGATTATCTACGGTCGTTACCTGCTTCGTCCCTCGACCGACTGGAACTGATGACGAATCCCTCCACTAAATACGATGCTGCCGGTAGTGCTTTGTTGAATATTAAACGCAAGAAAGAACGCTTGCAGGGCCTGAATGGTAGCCTGAGTACCAACTACAGTCAGGGTTGGGAAAGTCGAACGAATCAAAGTGTATCACTTCAGTATACCCAGCAAAAATTACGACTATCTGGGCTACTTTCTCATAGTAAGGATGGCAACCAAACCCGTGAACAAGTGGACCGAACCTTTACCAAGGCATCAGGCCAGTCAGAAGCTTTTGTCAATCTGATGAACCGCTCCTGGCTCAGCGGTCATAGCCTGACGGGTAAACTGGAAATCGAGTACGCATTTACGAAAAAAACTTCCCTCAGTCTGGAGCTGGATTATACGCACACCCCCAAACGGGAAGGGTTATCTTACCTCAGTAAGCGTTTTGCCCCAGAGCTTGACTCCACTGGACGCGGCTCGATTGATGCTCATTCGCAACGGAATAATCGTGGCCTCTCCCTGCACTTACAGCGGGAATTTGACCGTAAAGGGCAAGAATGGACCGTTGACCTTACGCACTGGTCGTATAGTAATCAAAGCACGCAGTTCCTGCTAAATCAAAGTTATGATCCCCATGAAGTGTTAGGAACTGACCAGCGATTTAGGTATGATCTTCCTTCCTCACTACTAATTAGTACGGCTAAAACGGACTTTACCCGTCCGTTCGCGAGCGGTGGTATGCTCGAAGCAGGTTTAAAGTGGAGTCACGTAACCAACGATCTTGATTCCCGGTACTATCAACGCGTAGACCGCGAGTTTATCCCCAATTACCGCCAGTCCAATCATTTCATTTATCAGGAATCGATTCGGTCGGCGTACGTTAATGCCCGTAAAAATGGAAAACGCTGGCAGGCCCAGGCAGGGCTTCGGCTCGAACAAACGGGGCTGAAGGGTGAGCAACGGGAAAACCCTGAAGTACCGGCCAGTAGCTTTTCCCGACAATACACGAATCTGTTTCCCAGCATTTTTCTAAGTTATAAACTCGATAGCACGGGTACGCGATCGCTAACGCTGAGTGCCAGTCGCCGGATCAACCGCCCGAATTATCAGCAGCTAAATCCATTTCTTTTTTATCTTGATAATTATAGCTATACGTCAGGAAACCCCCAGCTTTTACCAGCCTATCCCCAGCAATTCGAGCTTAAATATCAGCACAATACCATTTGGGGGCTGAGTTTTCAGTATAACCAGTTCCGTGATATCATTTTTCAAACAACTCAGGCCGTCGGAGATATTTTCATTACGCGTCCCGGAAACATTGCCAACGGCAGACTCCTTTCGCTTTCTGCTTACGCCTCCTATAATCCCTTTCCGATCTGGACATTCATGGCATCCGGCGGCTTCGTGCATCTGGCCATTTTACCGACTCAACTCTACGGGCAAGCCCTCGACGCACGGTTGCTAACGGGTCGTATCAACGTAACCAATCAGTTGAAGCTGGGTAAAACCTGGCGAGCGGAATGCACCATCAGTTACACGGGCCCCAGTATCAATGGTCAACGCAGGAGTCAATCCCAGTATCGAATCAACGCCGGAATTCAAAAGTCACTTTGGTCTAATAAAGCAAGTATCAATCTGATGGTGGAAGACTGGCTGCGAAGCTGGGTACAGCGTGAACAAACCGGCAGCCTCGGAGGGGCTACGGAGTTTCGGACCAGTCGAACCGACACGCGTCGAATAGGTTTGGCCTTTGCGTATCGTTTCGGCAAACAAACCCGTAATCGTTCCTATAGTGATGCTGCTCAGGAGGAAAAAGGACGGGTTAACTAAGCGAATGAACCTTGCGATCTTTCACGAGATTTCAGTATTCACTATTCCTACCAAGTCAGTCTTGTTCTACCCGATTCTCATCCATCCATCAGATTTAGTACTGAGTTCTTCTAAAGCATTGAAAACTAGCCCTCTAGCAATCTATTTTACATTTCTTGAATGGACGTCTAACAAATGTAAAATTTGTCGCTACTAGCTGGTTTTTAACCCGTGGAACACTTAAAAACCTCGAAAGACAATTTGTCAGGCCTTTTTAAGGCCCTTGAGAATTGAACAAAAAGATTTTTTCGGAATGGGTTCTAAAGGATTGAAATCTCAGAATGATGTAGAGTTAGGGTTGTCGGGTGTAGATGTAAGCCTGGGCATCTATTTCCCGCCCGTAGTCCAGGATAAGTTCCTCCTCACAGATATACATCCTGGATTTTCCCAGTTGTCGCAAGTACGAAGTTTCGACACTATCCGTAACCGACAATTGAAGGGGGCGACCCGCTAGAGAAACCTCATAAGTCATTCGGGGCGAAGTACGGCCTTGAGCAGTAACCCGACAGGTGTAGTTGGCAAAGAAATGAACTACCTGGTTAGGTATTGTATCGTGCTTTACAAATCCACCTTTAATGGTCTTTAGTCGCCACGTTCCTAGTAACCGACGAGAGCCTTCTTCCACGGAAGTCGCATACGATTGTGAAGCATCGCAATCCACTGGTCTAGGGGGAGAAGGTGTTTTTTTACAAGCAATCAGGTTTAGTACGAATCCGAATACAAGAAGATATTTCATAGCCATCGAGATTTACGGCTATGACCCCAATACTTAAATAAACGTTGGAAAAGCTAAATACAAGAGGTTAAGAATAGAAGTTTTGTATAATCTATGACATTCATACTTTCCTATAAAAATGAGTACTGCAAAAAAAGTAAGTATTCTATTTATCGATTCAACTATTCTTTTATTACATGAAGTAGATTATCTTGAGTATAGAGGCACTAGCAAAGTCTAGTGTCTCTATACTCAAGATAATCTATATCTATCAGTAAAGGTGCTTTGGCAATAAATTCATTTTCCTGTTGAATTACTATAATTGATTGATTCGCTAATAACTGGTACCGCTCCTGAATATTTTTCAATCCAATACCAGAAGCGGTCTGAGCATGATCTTCAAAATTTACTTTAGGCTGATGGTTATTTCTTACTACAATATATTGTTGTTCGTCAAAAATTTCAATCGATAGGGGTTTACTGGTAGACATACTGTTATGCTTGATCGCATTCTCTACCAAGGTTTGTAAAGTATAGGGAGGAACTTTAGCTTGTTTAGCTTGCGAACTAACATTAAATGATACTTGCAGGGAACCTTCAAACCGTTCCTGCAAAATATAAATATAGGACTCGACAAACTGTAATTCATCCTCTAATAAAATCAGACTTTCTTCTACACCTTCGGAAATTTGATAACTAACTACCTTGTTTAATTCTGCGATGTATCTTTTGGTCCAATCATCGGTATTACCTGAATCCAGTACATGTAAAGAATGATATAAAAAATGCGGTGTCATTTGCTGCTGTAATAGCAGGAGTTGATCGGCTAATTGTTCATTTTTTACTTTTTCTATATGAACTCTGGATAGCATCACCTCTCGCCGTTTCACATAAAAAAAAGCGAACGGAAAAAGCAAAGATACGATCATCAAACCCCGAATCGACAATCGTAGTAAAGCCCATGACAAGGAGTACTGCTCCAAGGGTTTAGCCGTGTACAACTCTCCAAATGAATGAAAGGCGTAGTGAAACCCAATGGAAATCAGTACACATGCTACGATACTAGCTGAGATTTTTTGCCAGCTTTGAGGAAGACTGGGCTCGTGAAGTATGTACAGAATGGCTACCCAACCTGAACAACACATCAAAAGCAGAAAAAACTGGGAAGCTAACAAATTGATCGGATCTTGCTGCCATTCATGCGGGAGACGTAAGGGAAGTACATAGGCATAAATCAAAATAAAGCAGAAAATAAACCCCGGTTTTATAAGTTCACGAACCGAACCATCTTTCATGTATTTGTTCTCTCTGAAGGAAGAAAACAGAACGTTTCCCATAACATTACTCATTAATGATACTCCTGTAAAATTTTGCTTTGAACTTTCAGTCTTTACCCCGCCTAGCATCAGCTTACGTCTTCTGGTACCAACGATTCGACGATCAGTGGGGCTTTAACGATAAAACTATTGTTGTGTCGAATAATTACCATTAAACGGTCTGTTAGTAATTGGTAGCGTTCTTGGATATTATTGAAGGCAACCTGAAAGGCCGTTTGCTGGATCGTATCTATATCCTGCCGGGGTTGATAATTATTCCTTACCACCAGACAATCCTGTTCGTCAAATACTTCAATGTACAAAGGTTTATCCATTGACATTAAATTGTAGTTTAGTGCATTTTCTACTAAGGTTTGTAACGTATAAGGTGGAAATTTAGATTGTTTACCCTGTTCACTCACTTGAATCGATACTTCCAAAGCCCCATCAAAACGTTCCTTTAAGAGGTAGATATACGATTCAACAAGCTGTAATTCCTGACTCACACTGATCAAATTATGTTTGTGGCTAGTATTATAGAGTTGATGGCGAATAATTTTACTCAATTCTACAATGTATTTTTTTGTCCACTTATCATGATTACCTGACTTTAATACATTCAGTGAATTGAATAAAAAGTGAGGAGTCATTTGCTGTTGTAATAACTTAATTTGATCGGTTAATTGTGCACTTTTTACGGCTTCAATCTGTAACCTTGAATCCATCAGTTCTTTTTGTTTGACGTAAAAGTAGGCTAGGGGATAAAAGAATAGACAAATGGCTAAGCCACGATTAAATAATCGAAACAAAGCCCAATAAAATGGATAAGTAGTTAAAGGTTTTAAAGGATAGTCTTCAGCTATGTAGTGAAATGAGTAATAGAAAAAAGCTGAAATTAAGCCACTACTTATAAAACTCAAGACGATTTTCTGCCATTGTTTCGGGATTTTGGGTTCGTGGAGAATGGCTATAATGGCTAACCATACTGAACTGCACATCACAGACAGAAAAAACTGCGAAAGAACTAAATTTACCGGATTCGTTTTCCATTGACCTTCCATGATACGTGCCGTCAAGATGTATCCATTGATCAACAGAAAAGAGAAAATCAGTCCGGGTTTGATGAGTTCACGAACAGAGCTATCTTTAAAGAACAAATTATTTTTTAGGTGAGAAAGAAGCGTATTATTCATTACTTCGAGCTGATAATATATAATGAAGTGTTAAAACCAAGATTCCAAGTAGCCTTCAACCAAGTTATTTACAAATTATAAAATGTACCCTTCTTAGACTTTCGTTACCTTTTCGGAATACACGAGGGTGGGAGAGTAACAATTCTCTAAGATTAAAACCCATGATCCATTCATTACTATTTAACATAAACACAATTATATAACATCATTTATAGTATTCTAGATCTCTTGACCTCTTATCCAAGAACGATTCTTTTAATAAATACTCAAGTACTAACCAGTAACCCCTGAGCAGAAAACGATAGTACATTCTATTAATTTTGACGAAACGAGTCAGCTTTTATGAAAAAGAATACCGAGGATATAATCGTTGCAAATATAGAATCGCAGTTAGGTAATTCGGTTGCCATTTCGTTTAATATGGTAAATATGCTTATGGTGAGACTACTGGACCGTGAGTATATCAGACGAGGATTTACTTTTCAGTTTGATCAAGTCCCCGTACTGGCCATTGTCCATTTGGCCGGCGATTCACTTTTATCACAGCAGGATATTGCTACGCTCATCAAACGGGATAAATCCAGTGTGCGACGTTCACTACAGGTACTAGAACGGGACGGTTACGTACAAACCCTAGCAGATGCTGTGGATAAACGCAAAAAACTCATCAGGCTCACTAATAAAGGCAAACTGGTTGTCGAAATGGCTTTTAGTACAGCCAACCGGTTTGACGATTTTTTGGCCAACGAATTGAGTTCAGATGAACTTGATCAGCTAAATCAAACGCTTAAAAAAATGCACGCTCTTTACGAACGCCAATTAGCTGAACAGGCATAAACATCACACTTTCCTTCGCTTTCCAATCTTTTAGTAGACCTATTCTCGAAATACTACTACTTATAGCTACCCATAGTCGATTTTTTGCAATTGGGGGATATATCTACTAATTGGAATACTATTTTTGCTGCTCCTTAGTATACATACTGTTTGAATCATTCTTTACGAAAATCAGGTACACTTTTAATAAGGTGTACAAGTCTTTTAGCCCCATGAAAACAGAGCGAAAGCACAGAGCGTCTTCCGTATCGCAGGCAGAACGATCTGGAAAACATATGACGAAGTCGGTTACCATTACCCGTTTTTGGGAAAGTGATCCATGGGCCGATTTTTTCTACCATTTGGCTTTCAGAAAACCGGTCCCGAAATAAAGCTTTAGTTTCGGTTCAATCTACCTGACATCCCGTGATTTATTTCATCAACTTATCAAATCCATGAAAACACGATCACTTCTCTACTGCACATTATTTAGCTTTTTTCTTTTGAATCTGAGCCAGAAATCCATTGCTCAAATAGCATTCACCATTCACGGTACTGGGGTTACTTCGACCCTCGACGATGCCAAGGTAAAACCCGGCGTAGGGGTAGCTGCGAAAATGTATTTCAGTCCTCGAGTGGCCCTGGGCGTCTCGGCGAAATACTTGGGATTGGCTTACGACGAACACCAGTCCCTGGGTGTTAACCTCCGAAACAAGGGATCTATCGTGCCCTTAACGGGTATGTTTGAATATTACCTGACGGATGGGTTCATTCGCCCCTATCTGGGACTGGAAGCCGGAGCCTATCTGAGAACGGTAAAGGTTGATTTTCAGGGAGAACAGGTGGCTAAACAGAAAGATACCCGTTTGGGAGCAGCTCCGAAGGCCGGCGTAGCCTTGTCTTTTGGTGGGATCGGCGTGTTTGCCGAAGGAAGTTATCATCTCCTGTTTGGCAACAAAAATGGTCGTACGACCATCGGTTCCGCCAACAATATCAACTGGCAAAACCCTAACCGACTCTGGGCGGTGAATGTGGGCTTGACCTTCGGTTTCCCACTAACGATTTAATAATTTCTTCTTTAATCAACGCGGCTAGGTGGTATATACCTCCTAGCCGCTTTTTTGTATCTCCTACTCTACTGAGGGTTCAAAAGTTTCGCATTTTACAGTCCAGGCTTACCGGAGCACCTTTTACCTCAAATTTGAAGTCATTGAACGTAGGCTTGCTCATACCCGAGAGGTAGAAGTTGGAAAACGCGACTCCCTCTTTGGGTATACCAAGCATGTTTTTATCCATTTTACCATTTTTATTGGCATCGTCGACTAAGGCTAGTCCGTACGTACCCGGTGCCAGATCTAGCGATACCTTTAAGGTTCCGTTTGTCAGCGAGGACTTGGCAAAGCGATGCCGCGAAACCGGCTTTTCATCTTTAAAACCCTGCTGGTCTTTAAACACCGCCACCAGAATCTGACCGTCGGTCGACTTCAGGTTTGTAATGGTAAGCTGTACTGTTTGAGCCTGAGTAGTGAGGAAACTGCTGGAGCCTACTACCAACAATGTTTTCAGCCAGAGAAGTGAATATTTCATAGGAACGATTAAGCTGGAATTATGTATGAATTAGAGTTAGCTACTGATTAGCTTAACTAATTACTTTGAGAATATGCTATAAAAACTAAACCAAGTTAGTCATCGGGTAGATATATCCCCTATTTATCCGCTAAATCGCTTCACTTAAGCAATACCCCTTAACAAAGCTTCTTTACAGAAATCGCCCATGAAAAGACTTTTGCTCTCTATCGGCGATTTCTGAATTTTGTGCAATTAGTTCCTAATCAATCGGGCTTGCCTTCGATTGCCCTCCGTATCTTCGAGTGAAAGCGTATATACTCCCACATTAAGTGGTGCGACATTTAGCTGGATGCTTTTGTCAGCAACCGACGTGTATTTTTTCACCAATACGGGCGTGCCATCGTTTTTTGTAATCTCCAGTCTGAGTTCACCCACAAACGTGCGGGGTATTTTGACCGTTAGCGGTCCATGCGTTGGATTAGGAAAAAGCGTCAGCGAATCCTGATCGGCAAAACGTACGGCAAGGGTTTTGGAGTAGGCAAAGGTTTGATTAAGATCCACCTGCTTGAGTCGGTAATAATTGGTTTGATTCAAGATCGGCGTAGTATCGGTAAATTGATAGGCGATGGATTTGGTCGAAGACCCAGCTCCAGCTACGGTGCCAATGGGCTTGAATGCTTTCGCATCAAGACTGCGTTCGATAATAAATTCCCGATTGTTGACCTCGGCCGTGGTTTTCCAGCTCAACCGAGTCGTACGGTTTACTTTCTTCGCCTCCACATTCACCAGTGTAACGGGTAAGGCAGACTCCCGTAATTGAATCAATCGAACATCTGCGGCTGGAACGTTTAGAGTTATACTACCCGCGGTGGTATTCGAGGGAAGATTGCTTCCGCTAAATAAATCTTTCATTTGATTGGCCTGCTGTGCATTTAACCCGACCCGAGCCAGATCAATGGTAAAGGATTTTGCCTCGGCACCGTAATTAAAAATAGCCAGGTAATGACTGTTTCCCACACTTTTAATAAACAAAGCATTGGGATCCCAGCCTGTATTACCTTCTACCGGACGAAACGCTTTTCCATCGGCAACGACCTGGAGTAAGTCCGGATTTTGCAAAAGCTCCTGCGAACGAGCTTTCCAAACGCCATCGCTGGCGTAATCATCACCGGTAATCAGTGTACCCGTTACCAAAGCCGAAGCCAGCCGAGCCCGATTCTCTCCTTCGCTTTCGTTGGCAAATACCACATGGTCCGCATCAATAAAGGGATAAATCTGGTTTTGCCACCAGCCGTAGGTGGTACTGTTTAACGTATAAGCCGTTTCGCTAATATCCTTATAAGCATCACAGGCAATGCGTCGCATATGAGCGTAACGTCCCGTCGCTAGATTCGGCGAAATCGCAGCGTAGACCAGCATGGAGCCATCCAGTTGATCAATCAGATACTCCATTCCAACCTTGTATGCCTGCATACCGGTATAAACGCCCGACTCGTGAAAGCTGTCGGCTTCCAGCGAAGCGTGAGCCAGAAAATCGATTTTAATCATTTCAAAACCACTGGCTTTGAACTTGTTAAGGAGATACGCAATCCGAGCTTTGGTACCCGGATGCGTCGGGTCCAGGGCATAAGCTCCGTCTAAATCCAGGGGCTGGCCATTGACTTTGGTCCAGCAATCCTGATAATTGTACGAACTGCCTTCCATGGTTCGGTTAAACTTCCCCCAATCCACAAACGGAGCCCAGTAGATGCCGGGTTTAAGGCCTTTGGACTTACAGTAATTCGCAAACTCCGTTAGCTGACTAAAGTCTCCCGTCATCCCCCCCGGCGTCAGATTGTCCCAGTACGAGTCCAGATCTACATACAGTGTTTGATCGGCATTTCGAAAGGCGGGTACTTCGTTGGCAAAAAAATCCACCACTTGTTTAGCCTTCGTCAAATTCAGATCTGACTGAATAGCCCCCCAGCTGTTCCAACCCAGGGGTGTCGCCTGCGTCCAGTTAAACACGTACCGGGGTTCGGCAATGGCGTTGGCCTGACCGTATACTTCCAAGCCCTGCCGCCAATCGTTGGCGTAGTTGACCAGGATACGGGGTGATCGGCAACTTTGCTGTCCTACACTCACCCAACCGTGTCCTCGTTTGTCGCGGGTTACATTTTCATTGGTCCAGCCCGCCAGTACGGATACGTAAGACGTCTGCGTTCGGCCCTCCCCGGCCAGATTGACCCCCGTTTTCCAAACTTCGTGTTCTACTGAGCCGACAATCAGACCTTTTCGGCTCGTATTATCGTACAGCGTTCCAACTTCTGAAGAGGTAAAATTAGCGTAGCGATGTTCCTTGGCTTCGTACCGTACCCATTTGTCATTGTCGAAGGGTACAAACAAGGCCCGGTGATCCGCATTCGCCTGTATATCCACGGCATTCGAAGTCAGCGGGCTCATCTGATAGCAGTTCGAACCCGGACCATTGAGTAGGACCTCCGTATAAAATTCATCCCTGCCGGGGTACGTATAAAATACCTGCTGCATCTCCAGCTGACTACCACCGCTCAACGTTATTACGTGTCGAGTTCCGGTACCGAATCGATCCGTGACGGGGGCTGAAGTGTAGGTACGGCTGGTGTATCCGGCATTACTTCGATATACCACATTGGAATGAGCCCGGGCCGAGGCCTCCGCCACTACTTTGGTATTGGTAAAATAAACGTCGTAGGTACCATTGGCCAGATCGTATTCAATCCAGCTGTTTGTACCGAATGGAATGGTTTGAACGAGCGGCGTCGGCAGCGGTGAAAGTTCAAACTTATCTACGTTAGGACCGTATCCGTAGGGATTATCGAACGTAATCAGGTTACTACCCGCCTGCAAAGTAACCCGGAGATCAATCGTAGCCACATTGGACCAGCCGCCGGAGGCCGGACAGGTAATGGGTACAAACGCTTGCTGATTTGCGGTAACATTGATGGTACGCTGATCGCCCGTAGCGTAGGAAAGCGTCATCCGGTAGGTTCCGGCATTCGTCACCTGAACGGGTACGGTCACTGATCCCGTTCCCAGATTGCCGACCATTTGCTGACCCGAGCAGGATTCACAATTCTGAATGCCTGCTCCACCGGCCAGGGTACCCGACTCCACTTCCACACTCTGTGAGAAGCAAGGAGCTGAAAACAGTCCAAGTCCCAGCCCCCAAAGGGCAAAGGACTGGCGTGCGATAAAAGTACGGATCATAGGTTTAGCGGTTTGAGGTTACTTGCTTTTTCTCACCATTCACCAGCACCGTTACGGTTTTAGGTTCGGGAGAAGTAATCCGGTAATCAGTTACGCGACCCTTTTCCCACCGGAAATCCACGGTGAAATTGCCCCGAGCTTTCAATCCTTTCACTTCACCGGAATCTTTCCAGGCGTCGGGCAGAGCTGGTAAAATGTGAATATACCCCCCGTGGCTTTGAATTAGCATTTCCGCGATCCCAGCCGTACCACCAAAGTTACCGTCGATCTGAAACGGTGGGCCTGCTGAAAGCAGATTGGGATAAACGCCACCCCCGGCTCCGTAGTTAATGTTCACGGCGGTCGTCGGTACGAGTAGTTCCTGCAGGAGCTTTAATGAGCGATTGCCATCCTGCAACCGAGCCCAGAACAGCAGCTTATACGCTTTCGACCAGCCAGGACTATCATCACCGCGTACCTCAAGGGTTTTTGCAGCGGCCGTAGCCAGTTCAGGCGTCTGTTCCGGCGTGATACAGTCGGCTGGATAGAGTCCGTACAAATGCGAAATGTGCCGATGTTGCGGATCCACTTCCTGGTAGGGCTGTAACCATTCCATTAATCGGCCATCCTTCCCCACCATACCGGGCGGCGGTAATTCGTTCAGGCTTTGCTGTAGTATTTTTCGAAAAGTCTCATCTATACCTAACTGCTCGCTGGCCGTAATGACATTCGAGAATAGCTCACGGGTCATCTGATTGTTGATGGTGGGTCCCATGCAAATGGCGGCAGTTTTGCCGTTGGGCAGGCAAAAAGAATTTTCCGGTGATACGGAAGGAGCCGTAACCAACCAGCCCGTCGCCGGGTCCTTAATTAAGGAACTTTGATAAAATTCAGCGGCTCCTTTCAGTACGGGATAGATTTCCCGCAAATACTTTTGATCGAGCGTAAAGGCGTAATGTTCCCACAAATTGTTGCACAGCCAGCCCGAACCCGCGTTACACACGCCCCAGGAAGCCTCCTCGCCCGGCTCGGTAAATCCCCAGACGTTGGTAATAACGTGAGCCACCCAGCCCTTGGCGTTGTAATAGGCTTTTGCGGTTTTTTCTCCCGGTTCTACGAGTCCTTTAACCAGCTCGGCCAGGGGCAGGTTTAGTTCCGACAGATTAGCCACCTCCACCGGCCAGTGGTTCATTTGCACGTTGACATCCAGGTGATAATCGCCATTCCAGGGGGTCTGAATCTGGTTGGCCCACAAGCCCTGCAGGTTAGGCGGCAACAGCCCCACCCGCGTACTACTGATGCTGAGGTAACGTCCGAATTGAAAGAACAGAGCGGCCAGAGCCTTATCCGAAGCCGGGTCTTTCTGAAAGGCCAGCAGCCGTTGGTCCGTCGGCAGGGACTCCACTTTGGAATCGCCTAAACGTAGGAAAGTACGGT
>NZ_JBMDWJ010000126.1:0-5115 GCF_048595215.1 Siphonobacter sp. | reverse complement strand
TCAAGGTATTCGGCGATGATTTATTCCAGCTCGAAAAAACCGCCGATCAGATTGCCGATGCCATCAAGGATGTGCCCGGCGTACAGGATCTGAACGTATTCCGGAACATTGGTTCGCCCGAACTCCGGATTAAACTGGACGAAAAACGCATGGGTCGCTACGGTGTCAGCATGGACGATGCCCAATCGGTCATCGAAATGGCGATTGGTGGAAAAGAGGCCTCGCATTTTTACGAAAACGAGCGTTTGTTTGACATTAGGGTTCGGTACGCGGAACCTTTCCGGCAGTCGGAAAAAGAGATCGCCAACATTCTGGTACCCGCCAGCGGAACGTCGAAAGTACCCTTGTACGAAATCGCGGATATTTCCTTTCATACCGGTCCGGCCTTTATTTACCGGGAAGGAAGCAGCCGGTACATTGGTATTGGTTTCTCTGTGCGGGGCCGCGATTTGGGCAGTACCATCGCCGATGCCCAGCAACGGGTCAAAGAGCAGGTACAGTTACCGGATTCGTACCGAATGTCCTGGGCGGGTGAGTTTGAAAGTCAGCAGCGGGCCACGAGCCGACTGGCCGTTATCGTACCAATTTCCCTGTTGATGATTTTCTTCCTGCTGTACATCAATTTTGGTAACCTGAAAGACACACTGATTTCGCTGGTGACCATTCCCTTTGCATTCGTCGGCGGATTCCTCTCGCTGTTCATTACCAATACGATTTTCGGTATTTCGGCCGGGATTGGTTTCATCATCCTGTTTGGCGTCGGTACCATTGATGGGATCATTCTGATCGGGGTTATGAAGGATTTACTGCGGAAAGGATATCCGCTGAAGAAAGCCATCAAGGAAGGAGTTTTCTCCCGGATTCGGCCCGTCTTCATGATTGCCGTGATGGGCTCGGCGGGTTTATTGCCCGCGGCCATGTCCACGGGCATGGGCTCCGAAATCCAGAAACCCCTGGCGATTATGATCGTGGGTGGACTGGTGATCTGTATGATCCTGTCGCTAATTGTCCTGCCGCAGGTCTTTTACCTCGCGTATCGGCCCGGCTTACGCAAACGCGGCTTGCCCGATGAGTAAAAAATAGTCTTTGTATAGACGTAATTATTCTCCGGTCAGCGGGGTACTTCAACAATCCAACGGAAGTATCTCGCTGACTTTTTTGTGGCTCGCTTTTTCCGGATCAACGCTTCGTCCGGTCCGGTTTTTTAGGTATCTTGAAACATCTCTTTGATGAATGATTTCCTGTGTTTCAACCAAAAAACCAGAACCTCGCTCATATGTGTACCTGCTCGCATCGTCACTCCATTCATTGCATTGTACCGCCGTATATGACGGATCAACTGGTGCAATCGTCCAACCCAGAAGTACGGGCCAGAGCCCTGGCTACGGTGAAAATTTCTTCGGCTTTACGGGCAGAACGACAGTTTTCGCAGGCTTTCCCCCGTTTGCGGACTTACAGTTTTGCGGCCGAGCAGGGTAAGGATCGCGTGATTTACGATGCCCGTCAGACGGATCGACTGAAAAACGTCATCGTACGGCGGGAAGGGCAGGAGGCCGGAAATGATGTAGCCGTCAACGAAGCCTACGATTACTCAGGCGATACCTACGATTTTTACGAAAGCATTTTTCAGCGAAATTCCCTCGATGACCGGGGTATGACGCTGATCTCCGCCGTGCACGTAGCCGAACCGGATTATCGGGGCGGCTTTGTACCGATGAACAATGCCTTCTGGAACGGGGAGCTAATGGCTTATGGTGATGGCGACGGCATCATCTTCAACCGCTTTACGCAATCGCTCGATGTAGTCGGCCATGAATTGACGCACGGGGTGCAGTCGTTCACCAGTAACCTGACCTATTACGGACAGCCGGGTGCCCTGAACGAGCACTTTTCGGATGTATTCGGCATTTTGATCCGGCAGTGGAAGAAACAGGAGGAGGCAAAAACGGCGAACTGGACTATCGGTTCGGAAGTACTGGTGCCCGCCGCCACGCGTCAGGGCATCCGCGATATGCTCAATCCCGGTAAAGCCTACGTGGATGACCCGGACTTGGGTACCGATCCGCAGCCCGGTCACATGAACGATCTGTACACCGGACCGTACGATAACAATGGGGTACATATCAACTCCGGCATTCCAAACCGGGTTTTTGCTTTGGTAGCCACCGAACTAGGCGGAAATGCCTGGGACGTGGCGGGTCGCATCTGGTACGATACCATGCTGCAACTGACGTCCTCGGGTCAGTTCAAAGACTGTGCGAAATTGACCGTACAAATTGCGGGCAGTCAGTTCGGCGAAGCGGAAAAGAAGGTGGTCAGCAACGCCTGGAAAACGGTTGGACTGAATATATAAAGACCCGGTTATGAAAGTACAGTTGCAACAATCGGGCGGTTTTATGGGGGCTTTGAAGGAATGCAGTCTGGACACGGATCAGCTGGAAGCCGACGAAGTTCAGGCCATTCAGGAATCCGTAACGAATACGAACTGGACGGAGGCTGAACCCAATCCGTCCGCCATTCGGGATGGCTACCAGTACCACGTGCGGGTGGAAGATCAGCAGCAAACCTATACTGCGGCGTATACTGATCAGACCTTGCCGGAATCATTGAAACCGCTGGTAGGGGTATTGAAGAAATACCTTAAGCCTAAGCCGTTACGGTAGAAATCCTGAAAGGCAATGACTCGCCTGTTCACAGAAAAGGGTTGCTCAAACGAGCAACCCTTTTCTAATGGCGTATGACCAGCTATCGAGGGAACTGACTTCTAAGTAAGGCTATTTCGTGTTGCAATTGCTCCACTTGTTGGACCAACTGCGTAATCACGTCAATACCTTCCAAGTTGATATTCAGGTCGTAATGGAGTCGGATAAATCGTTCCAGAGCCGGTAAGCGGTCTTCGTGAATATACTTCGATTCCTGAATACGGGTGATCTCGATGAGTCCGTAATCCTGTAGAGAATCGACGAACGAAATTTCGATGTTATAATGCGTACAGCAATCGCTGATGGCAATCCATTCACTTCTTTCCATCTTATGATTGAGCTAATTCCTGAAACAATTCCTTTTGCCGATCCGTCAGATTCGTGGGGATTTTAATCGCCCAGGTCAGGATCAAATCACCAAATTCTCCGTCTTTTTTGTAGACCGGGAAACCTTTGCCGCGTAGCCGTACCTTCGTACCGTTCTGCGTTTCGGGTTTGATGGGCACTTTTACTTTTCCCGTCAGCGTATCAATCGTAACGTCACCGCCCAGCACCGCCGTGTATAAGTCCAGGTCCAGCGTGGCGTAGAGGTCATTTCCCTGACGTTTAAAGATCGGATCCTCGGCAATTTTAAAGGTAATGTACAAATCACCATCCGGACCGCCATTCTGGCCGGGGGCACCGTACCCTTTCAGCTTGATGACCTGTTCGTTGGCCACGCCCGCCGGAATCGTGATTCGAATATTTTTACCGTTGACCGTCAGTGTTTGTTTGTGCGTTTCGTAAGCATCGCGTAGGTTCAGTTGTAACTCAGCGTTGTAATCCTGGCCCCGGTATTGCTGCGTTCGACGGCCGCCGCTGCGTTCGCCACCGAACATGGATTGGAAAAATTCCGAGAAATTATCACCCGTAAAGCCGCTGAAATCACCGCCGTCACCACTAAACCAGCTACCGGCATCGCCCCCGTACGAGCCACCGCCCTGAGCCCGGCGGGCCTGTTCGTAGGCTTCGTACTGGTCCGCCTGTTGCCAGTTCTCGCCGTACTGATCGTACTTTTTACGTTTTTCCGGATCGCTGAGTACTTCGTTGGCTTCGTTAATCTGCTGAAACTTAAGCGTAGCTTCGGCATTGTTGGGGTTCACATCCGGGTGGTATTTGCGGGCCAACTTCCGATACGCTTTTTTTATATCTTCATCGGACGCTGATTTAGTCAGGCCCAGGATTTGGTAATAATCAATGAAGGCCATGGAGGTTTTCTTTCTATGGTTATAAACAGTAGCACCATTCGTTTCAGAATAGTACTACTAATCCAGAGAAAAATACATGCCATTCGGCTAAAATGTCAGAAAAACACTAAAGAGCCGAGGGATATACTGTCAATTTGTGTATACGTAAGACAGAGCCACTAGTTAGGATTAGCTCTGCCTATTTTTATGAATAGTGCGTGGTAATCAGTAGCCTGCTAGCCTACAGGGTTGTTTTCGAGTAATGGGCCATAAACGCATCAAATTCCTGTCTATAATTTCGCCCTACTGGAATAGAATAAGGACCTAATATGATTTCAGAAGTACTATAACCCGTAACGTAGATTGGATTAAAAAGGAAGGATCGGTGAATTCTTACAAAACCCATTTTTGAAAGCAATTCTGAAAAGTCTGTAAGGGTAGCTTTAGTGAGGTAAGTAGCATCATTCAAATAGATTTTTAAATCATTACCCTGGCTCTCGATAAAAATGATGTCGTCTGTTTTAATCTTCCGGTTTAGTCCATCGGACCTGATCATAATTGTATGGTCAATATTCTTAGGAGTATGAGTTCTTACTACTCTGTCAACAGCTCTGAAAAATCGTTCAAAAGTTATAGGCTTCAATATGTAATCTACCGCTTCAAGTTCAAAACCTTCAATCGCAAACTCTCTAAAGGCAGTAGTAAATATAACTTTCGGTTTTATAGACAGCGATCTCATCAGTTCGATACCGCTAAGATGGGGCATCTGAATATCCAGAAATAGAAGATCTACCGGCTGCTGTTGCAGAAGTTTATGAGCCTCCATCGCACTCCTTGCCGTACCAACTAGTTGAAGTGAATCTATTTTTTTTAGATGGCTTTCCAATAATTCAATAGCCAGGGGCTCGTCATCGACAATAATACATTTAATCATGTTGGGCAGGAGTAATGATTTCTACGCTAAACCAATCTTCATCTGAATGGATACGAAGTTCGAACTTAGTATCATAATACAATTTCAGCTGCTCTTCAACATTGATGAGTCCGATTCCTGCTTTACTAGTTCCTTCTTTTCTAAAACTACTGTTTTTGATGCTGAAAACTGATTGTGTTTCATTGGTTTTCAATTCAAGAACGATAGTAAGGCCTCCGTCCATACGACCTCCATGTTTGAAGGCATTTTCAAC
>NZ_JBMDWJ010000125.1:0-6786 GCF_048595215.1 Siphonobacter sp. | reverse complement strand
CCGATTACGTTTAAAAGTAGTCCAAGGGCTCAATTCAGCGTACCGGATATCTGTCAGGAAAATGCCGTACGCATCGGCAATACTTCCTGCCCTTCCCGGAATGAAATGACCTACCAGTGGGATTTTGGCGATGGGGGTAGCTCTACGGATATTTACCCGACCCATATTTTCTCTAGCTCTCAAGATGCGTATAAAGTCATGCTGCGTGCAACCAACAGTTGCGGTACTACGACTACGACTCATACCATATCCACCCGTAAAACTCCTTTAGCCCAAATGCGACTGGAGGGCGTGAAAGTCATGGGAGGCGACACACTGGTATGTCTGGAAAATGGCGGTATACTGGCACTGGATGCTACGGTTTCGCTGGGAAGTTCAAGGTACCAGTGGCAAATCAGCGGGGGAGCGTATACCCTCGTACCCAATACATCGCTTACGTCAGCGGTCTTGCGGGTGCAATTAAAAGACGTAAGCTCGTATCAATTCACGCTTGTTGCTCTAAATGATTGTGAAACGTCCAGTCCACGTACCATTCGTGTTCGTACGGTAGCCAAGCCCGAACTGACTATTCAGCATCAGCCGAGCGTATGTACACCCATTCGGTACCGTATTCCGAACCCAAATCCGAATGCCCGGTACTTTGTGAACGGACAGCCTTTGGCTACTGGGCAGGAGCGGGCATTGGAATTTTCCTCGCAGCCCTATATCGTAACTGCCGAGTTGCCTTACGCCTGTGGTACCTACACACCGAAACCCGATACATTTTACGTACGAGAAGTACGGTCATTAAAAATGTTGTCTCCTTCGCGTGATACCAGCCTTTGTCTCGGTACGGCTCTAGTACCGCTGACGACGAGTGAAACCTGGGGGAGCTGGCAAGGAGAGGCGGGTTTAGTATCGCAGCAGTCGGGAAAGACCTATTTTAACCCCAAAACGGCTGGTACTTATCCGTATCGCTACGTTTTGGGTGAGGGCGAATGCCGAACGGAGGTTTCCGTAACCCTTACCGTCACCGCCGCTCCGGAGTCGGCAATGTTTACAGCCAGTGTGCGGGAGGGATGCACGCCCCTGAATGTAACGTTTCAGCCCCGGACAGCTCAGCAAGCAGGTTTTACTTCGGAGTGGTCTTTCGGCAACGCTACTACTAGCGAAGCGTATGCTCCTTCGACCAGGTTGGAAAATACAACGACTGACCGACGAGGGTTTTTGATTACTCATACGCTAAAAAATACCTGTGGTACCAAGCGGGATACCTTGACCATCCTTGTAAAGCCGCTGCCTAAAGCGAGTATTGGTGTCGATTCTACGGTTATTCGCTGTGCTCCAGCCCGGTTTGTGTTTTCCAATCTGACCGTTGGAAACGCAGGCGTATCCGTCTGGAATTTTGGAGACGGGACCCCCGAGGTTAGATCCAGCGAAGATACCGTAGCCCACGTATATGCTTCCCGTGATCAGCTACAGACGTATGCTATAACGCTGACGGCTAAAAACGAATGCGGCGAAAATCAGGCTGTAGCTCAGGTAAAAGTGTCGCCCAGTACGGCTAAGCCGCTGTTTTCTATGAGTGAATCGGTGGTTTGTCCGGGCGTACCGGTACACTTTACCGATGCCACGGTTCCCGTCGCTACTCGCTGGCTCTGGCGGTTTGGTAAAGAAGGAACCTCTACGGAACAGAATCCTACGTTTATTTTTCAGCAACCGGAAACGGCCTATATCGTTACGCTGGTGGCCGTTACGCCTTGCGGCACGGATTCAACCCAGAAGCGTATCCAGACCTCCATTCGACCGCAGGCGAGTTTTAGCGTCGATTCGCTGGCTTGTATCGGGAAACCCGTACGATTGTTGAATACAAGCGATCTGACGCAAACTCAACTGACGGGTTTTCTTTGGGATTTGGGAAATGGTACGCTCGATTCAGCCCAGGTTTCTCCCCAGCTTAGCTACCCGAGTAGCGGTACCAAAACCATCAAACTTACGGTCTTTGGTACGCCGCGTAGCTGTGCTTCACGGACTATACAACGAACGATTCAGGTACGTGAGGCTCCTATTGCAGCCTTTAGCGTAGGTGAAACGTTCTGTTCGGCCGTACCCGTAAAGCTGACCAATGCATCGGTGGGAGCTACTGCCTATCAGTGGTATCTGAATGGAGCCCCAGTATCAACGGGCGAACACCCAGAAGTGTCCATTCCGTCGGGCGTTCATCAGTTGACGCTGAAAGCCTCGTACCTCAGTGTTTGTTCGGACTCAACTACCGAGGTTACCGCCGTACAAATGGATTCATGCTGGGTAGGTGTACCTGAAGCTTTTACACCCGATGGCGTCGGTCCAAGTACGGGTGAACGGATGACCGTATTTGGCAATAAGCTAGAAAAGGTAAAGCTGTTCCGTGTACTGAATCGCTGGGGAAATACGGTTTTCGAAAATAAGGACTTCACGCCCAATGATCGAGAGCTGGGCTGGAATGGAAAAGATTCGCAAGGGAACCCTATGCCAGCCGACCTCTACCAGTACGAATTAATCTATTCGTACGGTAATCGGGAAAACGAACCGAACCGTAAGGCAGGCACGTTTTATCTGTTTCGAAACAAGTAAGGCCTGCACAGGAAAGTAATAAATAGCTCGCCCCGATTCATAACCGTTATGGATCGGGGCGTTACTAGTTGTGCGTCTGTGACGGAGGTCTTACGAATCTGTCTGCACAATTAGGGCCACGGCGTGAGCCGCAATCCCTTCTTTTTTTCCCACGAAACCCAAATGTTCAGACGTAGTAGCTTTGATGGAGAGATCTTCTTCCTCGATCTGCATTACCCCAGCCAGTACCGCTTTCATGGCCGGAATGTGGGGATTGAGCTTAGGTTCCTGTAAAACTACGGTTACATCTACATTGCCTACTTCATATCCTTTTTCCCGAATCATTTCCAAAACGCGAGCCAGTAGTAGCTTGGAATCGACGCCTTTCCATTGCGGATCTTTGTCCGAGAAATGGTAGCCAATGTTTCGCAGATTGGCCGCACCCAGCAGGGCATCACAGATGACGTGGCAAATAATGTCCGCGTCAGAGTGCCCTTTGGCCCCGTGCGTATGCGGAATCTCAATGCCGCCGAGCCAGAAAGGGCGGTTTTCTTCTAATTGGTGTACGTCGTAGCCGTGTCCGACGCGAAAAGGAATCTTCATGCAATAGATGAGCTTTAGCCGGACAAAACTATGGATTTTTACGGGATCAGCCGGATTTAGGGCGTCAGCCGGTATTTGAGCGAAACCAGTAAGTACGGCAAAAAGCTGTAGTTCCGCATGTTGTGCTCAATTAGAGGAATCTGATCGGGTAGGGTAGTGGCATCGAGCAGGCCAGTCGTACTAAAATCAATCTTGGGACTTCCCAGGTAATAACACCCTAGTTCAAAACCCGCACCGAACCGATTTTTAGGAACGGCCCGGCCCACGCCCAACCCCAAGTGTGGCGTTACCTGCCACCAGCGAAGTTTGAGTTGCACCTCACCAAAGTCTTCCGGCTTAATCTCAATGTCATCAATCTTCAAACCCGTATCGGAGCTCCCCAGTACGGCATAGCTTGGGCTAACCTGATAACCCAAGCCACCGGTCAGACGAAAAGAACTTCTTGAAAAGGGAAACCAGTCCGCATGGGCTTGCAACAGATTCATGCGAACGAGCGGTGAAAGATGAAGTTTAGAGTCATCGTTCACATCCACATCGAAAGGCTTTTTGTAGCCGATGTGCGTAAATCCCAGCCGGAACTGCCAGGAGGACTGTTCACGAGGGCTGTAACCCAGCTCCGCTCCATAACCGAGCGTTCCGCCGAGTATACCCACGGAAAATTTTCGGGAAGGCGGATCGATACCGGGTTGAGCAAAAGCTGACGTACCAAGCGTACCCAGCAAGAGTACTAAAAGGCGGGTGTTCATAAACGTGGCGGCGTTTAAGGGTTCAACGGGTGTACGAAAGTAATAACGTTGGTCAATACTAGTCGAAAAATTTCCGGCTAGTATTGATTTTTAACCCCACAAAAACGCGTTCCAGCGTTCAGATGATGCGTTTGAGTACTAAACTAGTCACCATCAATTGTCCTTTTCTACGGATGGCCATCAGGATTTCCTTGCCTTCCCCACGTTGTAGAATCTTGTATAAATCAGACATGGAAAGATCGCGGCAAATTTCTCCGTTTACGCTGATGAGTTCATCGCCAGCTTCGAGTCCGGCCAGCTCCGCGGGCGAGTTTCGTTCGATACGTTCAATCAGGTATTCGTCGTAACCAACGCCCTTGGCCACAATGTCCATGCCGCTCATGTTGTGTTCAAACGCTTCCCGCAGGCGGCGGCGGATGGGCTTCAGTACAACATATCGCTGCTGGTAATTGAAGGTTACCCGGAATCGCCGTAATAATTCGCAACCGATATTACCCTGTCGTTCGACATGTCGCCCCAGTTTCATGCCGTAGGCCAGACTATCCGGAAAGGAGGCAATCAGATTAGTGAGTTCCAGTTTGTTGCCAATCCGGATTTTTTCCACGCGGCCCAAACTACCATTGATCACCCCGCTCAATCCACGACCCAGCTGGGTACGGATCACTTTATTGGGTAAGGGAATCTGATTACGCGAATTTACATCCAGGGAAAGTGCGTGACCCGCTCCGGTATCAATAACTACCTTAAGCGGTACGGTACGTGCTTTGTCTACCAGAGCTACGGCATTCAGGTAAGGCTTGGCATCTTCAATGGTAATGGGGAATTGATCGCCTTTTCGGCGTTTATAGCGGTAATGACTGGGTTCCTCCAAAAGAAGTTCTTTGCGGGAAAAATCAATAGTTACGACAAAGTGATTGAACAACTCATAACCGAAAATCCCGTGAATGGGCATGCCCACGTACTCCGATATTTGCAGAATATCCTGATCAAGCACCACAATATTCTGATTACCACCCCGCATGTGTCCCATCTGAATGGAGTTGCCGACCATCACCGTCGCCGACAGATGTCCGCCTTCACCCGCTCCGGCAATCTGTACTTTCCGTACGGGTTTCATGCGTCGCACCATGGGGACTTTAGGATCCGTAACGAGTATAGTCGATACCCCCGAATCAAGAATAAAACGAAGCGTATCTGAACCATTGATCTTGACGGGGACAATGATCAGATTCGCTTGTAATTCGAAGGGAATACGGGTGGTCTTATGTCGACCTTGAAGATACAGGCCAAAACGTTCCTGAGCCCAGGTGGTGGGAGTCAGGCCGAAAACCAGCCCGAACAGGAGTACGAGTGGTAAAGCGTGTTTCATGACTGTCGCGTTTTAGAAAAAACTGACTTTAATGTACAAGCTTTCTGACTCATAATCAATACGCTACGCTACGATTTTAGCTTCACTTCGGCACTCTCGGGGATTTTCGCTACTTTCGTCGCCGGAATAAAAAACCAAAATGCCCTTTCTTACGCAGAAAAGGCATTATTTGATTAGTTAAAAGTAATCTTCTGATTTTTATATTTTTTTCGCACATGAGAAAAAAAATTGTTGCAGGTAACTGGAAAATGAATAAAACCGCCGAAGAAGCAGTAGCGTTGACTTCGGAAATCGTACACATGATTGCTGACGAAGTAACCAGCGACGTAGAAGTTGTACTCTGCGTTCCTTCGCTGTATCTGTCTACACTGCAGCAGTACGCAACCGGTCGGGTTTCGATAGGTGCTCAAAACATTCACCAAAAAGCTTCCGGAGCGTACACGGGCGAAATCTCGGCTCCGATGGTGAAATCGCTGAACATTCCTTACGTTATTCTCGGACACAGCGAGCGGCGTCAGTACTTTGGCGAAACCGACGAAATTCTGGCTGAGAAAGTAAACATCGCCCTGGAAAACGGACTGAAACCCATTTTCTGCTGCGGTGAATCGCTCGAACAACGTCAGAATGAAGATTACATCGCCTTGGTACAGGCTCAGCTAACGAATGCCCTGTTTCACCTTTCCGCTGAACAATTCGGCCAGATCGTGATCGCGTATGAACCCATCTGGGCCATTGGTACGGGTCTGACGGCTTCGGCTCAACAGGCTCAGGATATGCACGCTGCGTTGCGGAGTCATATTGCCAGCAAATACGGAGCAGAAGTAGCTGACAACACCACCATTCAGTACGGCGGAAGTGTTAGTGCGGCCAATGCAGCCGAGCTTTTTTCCAGCCCGGATGTAGACGGTGGTCTGGTAGGCGGAGCTTCCCTGAAATCACGGGACTTCGTAAACATCGTGAAAGCGATCTAATCGGCCGCTCGCAAGCAGGAACAAGCTTTCGTACGTACGATTTGAAATATCTCATGGAATGAGTGATTCTCCAACAGTGAGATGATCACTCATTCTTTTTTGTCGTAGGTAAACCATTTTAATGGGAGGTTCGTACTTTTTAAAAAATCCAATTTTCTCAATCAAGCTTCCTACGTTTTTATTTTCTATTTTTGCCGCGATCGTACTTTCTTTTTACCGCTAAATAGGCTCTGAGTGCAATATTTTATCCTATTCTTTCGTGAAAAGAAGTACACAGCCTTAGCCATGATACAGCTACTATGATGAGATATTTCATAAAGCGACTTTTTTTCGTACAATTTATTGCTCTGATCGGATTCAGTTTGACGGTAGTCGCTCAATCAGCTTTACCCGCCCAGTCAAATCTGCGAATCATCTTTCCCGACCAATCCAACTGGAATGTACTGGAAGAAGGAAAGCCTTTTTCCTTCAAACTTCAGACGCGTCCCAGCCATCAGGATAGCACGGCCATTCGATTTAGTATTGT
>NZ_JBMDWJ010000124.1:0-7133 GCF_048595215.1 Siphonobacter sp. | reverse complement strand
CGGGTCAGCTGGTTATGAGCGTACGCGGGCGGATTCGTCAGAGTCAGGCCTTAGGTACGCGGTTGGAACTAAGCCGTACCCTTTCGTCAACGCTCGGAAAAGCCAGTCTTCGCTTGCGGGACGAAATAGTCAATCGGGGTAACACTACGGCTCCGCACATGCTGCTGTACCACATCAACCTGGGTTGGCCGCTCATCGACGAGGGTACCCGCCTGCTCTGGCGAGGTTCCTGGGAGTCGGGTTCGGATCACCCGCAATTGTTTCGACCCGAGCACGATTTTCGTACCTGTCCCGCCCCTCTGGATGACCACGCCGGGGCGGGGGAGGAAGTAGCCTTTATTAATCTGGAAGCGGATGACGCAGGGCAATGTCAATGCGGCGTATATAATAAAGCGTTAGGATTGGCACTTGTCATTCGCTTTTATAAACAGCAGCTTCCCTGGCTGACCAACTGGCAACATTGGGGAAAGGGCGAGTACGTGACGGGCCTTGAACCCGGAACCCATCCGCCGATGGGCCAGGCCCAGGCCCGAGCAACCCGGCATCTGATTTGGCTCGAACCCGGTGAACGTCGTTTGTACGAACTGGAAATAGAGGTGCTGACGGATTCTCAGGCTCTGGAAACGCTTTTCAAGCAATACCACTAAACCTTTATGACAATGACATCAGCAAGCATGGCCGCCTGGGCCTTAGAGCAGGGACAAGGCATTCTACGACTGGCTCCTACCTGGGTGCCCCGCTCTTTTTGCGTACCGGGTCGGCGAATCAAACTGCATCCCGATGACTACTACGTACTCGGGGGTGAGCGGGGTGGTATCGACGAACGCTGGCTGGCTTCGACGACGCCCGCCAAAAATGGACCCTTAACGGGCCCGAACGAAGGCCTCAGTCAGATTGTGTTCGAAGCAGACGGAACCTGTCACCAGTTTCTTCTCAGGGACGCCGTGGCGGAGTTGAAGGGGGCGTTAATCGGCGATCGGCTTTGGAATGAATACCAGAACTGGCCGATGTATTCCAAGTTTTTTGACAACATGGGTCCCTTGCCACATCACATCCACCACAACGACGAACACGCCCGGCTCATCGGTCAGTTGGGTAAACCAGAGGCGTATTACTTTCCACCACAACTGAACAACCACGGCGGAGACTTTCCCTATACGTTCTTTGGCCTGACGCCGGGTACCACGCACTCGCAGGTACGCCAATGTCTGGAAAATTTTACCAAAGGCGATAACAAAATCACCAATCTTTCGCAGGCGTACCGGCTCGAACCCGGTACCGGCTGGGACGTGCCGCCCGGCTTACTGCACGCTCCCGGTAGCCTGTGTACGTACGAACCGCAAAAGGCCTCGGACGTTTTCGCCATGTACCAGTCCCTGGTCAATGAAGCGATTATTCCGGAAGAACTACTCTGGAATGGGACACCACCCGAGCGTCGCGGGGATATAGAACAGCTCCTGGAAGTGATCGACTGGGACCTGAATCTGGACCCGGAGATGATGCAAAACCGATTCATGGCTCCTAAACCCGTACGCGATCCGGAAGTGATGCAGGGTTACCAGGAAAGCTGGGTATGTTATAAATCCGAAGCCTTCAGTGCTAAAGAATTGACCGTCCTGCCTGGCCAAACCGTAACCATTCCGGATGGGGCGGCGTATGGACTCATTCTCATGCAAGGGCATGGGAAACTGGGCGTATGGAACATCGAAACGCCCAGCCTGATTCGCTACGGGCAGCTGACCAGCGATGAATTTTTTGTCAGCGAAAAAGCGGCGGTTGCCGGGGTGACGATTACCAATGCCTCCGCCACGGAACCGCTCGTGATGCTCAAACACTTCGGTCCCAACAATCCCGATCTGGTACTTGATTAGTTTTTTCTCACGAATCCTCTGAACCTATTTACGATGCATACATTCCCTAAACTTCATAACGCTACCTGGCCCGGCATTGTCGGCAAGGGGCCTGACTCGGAACCCATTCTTTCCCTCGATACCATGCTTGAACTGACGGCCGGGGCCGAAGTCAACGGGATCACCTTCGATGGCGTGGATCTGGGCCTCTTCGAGCAACACGTCAATCTGGATGCCGACGATCAGGAGATTCAGGCACTCGCCGACAAAATTAGCGGCTTTGGTCTGGACGTCGGTAGTCTGGTAGCTCCCATCTGGGGCGGCCCGGCCCTGGGTTCTGCATCGGAGCAGGCCTTTTTTCTGGAACAGGTTCGCAAATCCTGTCAATTTGGACAGAAGTTACGGGAGATCGGGATCCGTCCCGGCGGCGTCATTCGCATTGATTCGGCCAGCTCGCCGCAGCAGTGGGCCACAGACCCGCACGGAAATACGCAGAAAATTGCCGATACCTTTCGCCGGGCCTGCGACATTGCAGCTGAGTACGGAGAAACGCTGGCGGCGGAGGGGGAAGTCTGCTGGGGGGGGATGCACAGCTGGAAAACCATGCTCGAAACGCTGGAAGCCGTCGATCGACCTAACCTGGGTTTTCAGGCGGATATGTCGCATACGCTTCTGTATCTGCTGGGAACGAACCGACCCGAGGATCGCATCTTACCGCCCGATTTCGACTGGAGTGACCGCGATACGCTGCAAGAGGCCCTTCAAAGGCTAACGGCAGCCCTACGGCCTTGGACGGTCGATTTTCACGTGGCCCAAAACGATGGAACCGTGTACGGAACGGGTTCGCACGATAAAACCGGACGGCATTGTTTACCCACGGACCCCGCGGGTAAACTCGACATTGTACACGATGCGGGCTACTGGCTGCGGGATGAAAAGGGGCAGCTCACCAAAGCCTTCCGCCACATTTGCTGGGATGGCTGTATGTTTCCCAACGAAGTAATGCAACGGCAGCAAACCTGGAACGACATTCTGGCGGTGATGATTCAGGTACGCGAAGCTCACGGCTGGTCAGAAGCTTAACCTTTTCCTACACACATGAACGCATCCAAAGAACTCCGCATTGGTTTGATTGGTACGGGCTTTATGGGCCGTACGCATTCAAACGGGTATAAACGGGTTGGTGATTTTTTTCCGAAGCTGGCCTATCGTCCGGTTCTGCAAGCCGTCTGTTCGCGAAACCTCGAAAAGGTAACGGATTTTGCTCAGCAATGGGGCTACGCCTCGGTCGAAACGGACTGGCAGGCCCTGATTGCCCGGGACGACATTGATGCCATAGACATTTGTACACCCAATGAGTGGCACGCGGAAATAGCACTAGCGGCAGCGGCAGCCGGAAAAATGATTCTCTGTGAAAAACCCCTGGCCCGAACTCTACCCGAAGCCGAAGCGATGGTAGCGGCGGTAGAGAAGGCCGGGGTTCGCAACACGGTCTGGTACAACTACCGCCGCCTGCCCGCGGTTACGCTGGCCAAGCAAATCATCGATTCGGGGCAGCTGGGACGTATTTTTCATTACCGGGCCAATTTTTTGCAGGATTGGACCATTAACGCCAACCTCTCGCAAGGGGGAGGAAACTGGCGAATGGACGTTGCCTCGGCGGGCTCGGGGGTTACGGGCGATTTACTCGCCCACTGCATCGATACGGCTCTGTGGCTGAATGGGTCAATTCGGGACGTATCAGCGGTAACCGAAACGTTCATCAAAGAGCGGGTTCATGAACAAACCGGAGAACTCACGGCCGTCGGTATTGACGATGCCTGCCTGTTTCACTGTCATTTTGAAAACGGTTCGCTCGGTTTGTTCGAATCCACGCGATACGCCCGGGGCCATAAAGCGTTGTATACCTTTGAAATCAACGGCGAACACGCGTCCATCCGCTGGGATCTGCATGATTTGAACCGACTGGAATACTTTGATCACCGCGACGCATCGGCCTTGCGGGGCTGGCGATCCATTCACGTTACGGATGGCGAACATCCCTACCTGAGTCAGTGGTGGGTACCCGGTTTGGGGCTAGGCTACGAACACAGCTTCGTGCATCAGGTCGCTGATTTTCTGAAAAGTCTGGAAACCGATGAACCCTGTCATCCTACCTTTCTCGATGCTCTGCAAACGCAGCGGGTGTGCCAGGCTGTACTGGATTCAGCGGCCACCCGAAGCTGGCAGAACACGGGCATTCACGAAGCGGTCCAGTAAGAAACGATCAGTTAAGCCATGAAAACAAGGTTTAACCGTTGATCTGTAAGGTATTTTTATGGGACAAGTAAGTAGTGAATCCTGGTGCTTTACTTAAGAAAACAGGGGTTAGAAACATCGTATTCCCTAACCCCTGTTTCCGTTTCGTAGCCTACTTAGTAGTTATTTCATCAGGCCGGGAAGAATACGTGGAAGGTTGCTCCCTGTCCGGGTTCACTCTTGGCGGTAATGGCTCCTTGGTGATTTTCCATTACCCGCTGACAAATGGCCAGCCCGATACCCGTTCCCTTGTACTGTTGCCGGGTATGCAGCCGCTGAAAAACTTCGAATAAACGCTCGGCGTACTGCGGCTCAAAACCAATCCCCTGATCGGCTACGCTGATGCGATAATACCGCGGAGCCTTCAACACGGTTTGGAGTTCAGGGGGTAAATCAGTGGATGTAATCAGCTGCGAATACACGTGAATACGCGGAATTTCTCCGACTTTGACAAACTTCAAGGCATTGGACAACAGGTTCTGGAACAATTGCCGAAGCTGACTCTCATCCCCGAGTAAAGCCGGTAACGGGTCAATCTGTAAATCCGCTTTGGTTTCCTGCAGGCGTATTTCCAGCGATTCCAGTACGCGAGCTAATACTCGCTGTAACGATACAATCATTTTTTCATCCTGATCGACAGCCAGTCGTGAAAAGGCCAGCAGATCCTGAATCAGGGTAGACATTTGTTCGCCGGATTTGGTGATTTTTGACAGGATGGTCAGACCCTGTTCATCCAGTCGGTCCGCGTATTTCTTTTCAATAAGTGTACTGAACGCCTGAATTTTTCGCAGCGGTTCCTGCAAATCGTGACTGGCTACGTACGCAAACTGCTTCAAACGATCGTTGGAAAGATGCAAAAGTCGATTCAACTGCGTCATTTCCTCCAGATGCGTCGATAGGATTTCATTGCTTTTCGCCACTTCCTCGCTACTGGCCTGTAATTCTTCATTCACGGCGGCTAATTCCTCGGTGCGTTTTTGCACTTCGTTTTCCAGCGTATTTTGTAGTTCCCGTTCGAGGGTAATGTCACGGGCTGTACCTAAAAACCGATGGGCTTCCCCTTTTGCATTCCTGTAGTGCTGACCGATGACCTGAATAGTTTGAGGCTGATCCGTTTGAGCGTTCAGGATTCGATACTCGGCTTGAAACCCACCGTTGGATTCCGGATTTAACGATTGCTCCCACAACCGGGTGAGGTGACGGCGATCATCGGGATGTACCATAGACCATGCTTCTTCCAGGGACATTTCCGTATGAGGTAGCCCAAACTTACGGGCGTACTTCTCAGAAGTGTACATCTGATCTTTCGTAAGATCAATGGTCCAGGTGGTCAATTCCGCCAGCTCAATCGCATCCCGCAAGGCCGCTTCACTTTCTTCGAGTGCCTGGCGGCTAATAACCGTCGGTGTAACATCCTGAATGATACCCGAAATCGAAACGGGTTTGCCTTTTTCCGTCAGAACCTGTCCCATGGAATGCAGGTAACGTAAGTGGCCATTCTGGCGACTGATGACCCGATACGTGACATTGTGATAGCCACTCTGTTTACCCGCGATGGAATCTTCAATCGCCTGGATGGTTTTTTCACGATCCTGTTCATGGATGAGTTGAAAAACGTCATCAAGCTGGTATTGCTGACTGGGCAGCTCAAACCAATCCACAATGGCTTGGGAATGAGTCGATAGGCGGCTGGCTATGTCTACCTTAAAACTACCGAGGTTTCCAATGGTGAGAGCCAACTCCAGATCACGGCTTTTATTCAGAAGTTCCTGTTGGGCATGCACCTGCGAAGTAACGTCCTGACAAAACACAACGACACCCGTAATCGTACCATCCTGCTCCCGATACGGCTGATAAATCAGATTTAAAAAACCCGCCCTACTTCCGCTTTCTTCCTGAATCTGATATGGCTGCTCGAAAAGGTGCAGAGGTTCACCGGTTTGCATGACTTGCTGAAGGATGGGCCGAAAAGGGTCAACTGCTTCGGGAATAACTTCAAACAGGGGCTGATGAAGCAGGTCTTCAACGGTGTGATTGACCAGTCGGGCGTACGCTTCGTTGACAATCGTTACCTGAAACGATTCCCCAGTCAGAACAATGATGCCCGCCGTAGCCTGACGAATCAGATTTTGGAAGCGTTGCTCGGAAACGGCCAACTGTTGGGTCGTTAGTACTTTCTGCGTAGTCTCCGTACACGCCACAAATACGCCTCGTACCTGACCTTTTTCGTCTTTAACGGGACTGTAGCTGTAGGTCCAGTACACGGGTTCTATTTTTCCGTTCCGATAGATGGGTAGGAGCTGATCTTCCTCCCAGGTTGCCTCGCCACCCGCCATGATGGCATTGAGTCGGGGACGATTAAACGCCCATACCTCCGGCCAAATGTCTTTACCCCGGCTGCCGAGTACGGCTGGGTGTTTACCCGTAACGCCCAAACTGGGTCGGTAGGCGTCGTTGTAAAAGCAGATATAGTCGGGTCCCCAGTAAAGAAACATGGGAAACTTGGAATTCAGCAAAATACCCAGACTGATACACAAGCTGGCTGGCCAGGTGTCGGGGGTTCCGAGCGAGGTCTTCGACCAGTCGAACTGGCGGGTAAGTTGACCCATTTCTCCACCTCCTTGTAAAAATGGAAAAGGATTAGCGTTGACGTGGGGTAAGGTCATAGTTACGAATAACAATCAATACTTTCGTTGAAGGGAGTAATGAATTGATCCTAACGTTGAAAAGGAACAATTACCTCAAAAATGATTTGTTTCTTGAGGTAAGTCCACTACTAAAAAACCGTACAGGGGCGTGTTTTAAGTGAAGAACGGATGTATTTACGCATCCTTCAGGGCTCTTTGGGGAAGACAATAAACAAGCGATAAGTAACGGGAGGAGAGCTAGCGTACTTGGATCATTGAAATAATAGGAAGAATAGTGCGGGAGATCTGGAAAAAAAACCATTGTTTCCGGTGTAACCTTCGTTAGGCTGGAACGTAC
>NZ_JBMDWJ010000123.1:0-46910 GCF_048595215.1 Siphonobacter sp. | reverse complement strand
CCGACCACTGCCAGATCGCCGTCCTTGTCATAGTCAAAGAAGGCCGCGTGGGTCGAATAGGAATCATCGGCGATGCCGTATTCGGCCGCTTTTTCGGTAAAGGTCAGGTGTTTCGACCCGCCCGGAGCGAGTACGACCTTTTGCAGCGTGGTCCAGGTATTCGTGCCTTTCTGATCTACTTCAAACGTCAGCGTCACTTCCTGCGAATCGTGGTTTTGTACCCAGGCCGAGCGGTGTTTCCAGCCCGCAAACAGAAAAGGTTCGGAAGCGGAATCTACGGTTTCCTGAAGCCAGACGGCTCCTTCGGCGGTATTAGGGCCTAGTTCATCGGGCATTTGCAGCGAAGTAAACCACAGGTTGGAATTGGACTGGCCGGGACCTTCGATGCTGCCTTTTACCTTCCGCTTATTCAAAAATTCCTTCTGAGCCGAATCATCGCACCCAAATACCAGCTGATTATTCCAACGGGTGTAATCACCAATGACTTTCAGATACGCCGAGCGGGGACGAATCCCGGCCGAGTTAGCCGTGGTAAAAGTCGCCGGAAACCGCCAGAATAGCCCGTGCATGGTCATTAAATAATCCGATTGCTGAGGCGTGCCAACATCCCGGATCCGAGGCCATTCGGTATTCCAACCGTGTGCTCCGTCGTACGAATGGCTGGCTTTGGGTAATCGGAAAAATTGCCAGCCCGTTTGCGGATTCCGTACGCCCAGCAAAACGGATTTATGGTCCCAGCCCGTCGCCCAGATCGGGTCCGCCTGCGGGTTTTTATTGCCGTAAATACCGCCGGGACCCGTTACTTCCACGAATTGATTGCGGCGAACGACTTTCCAGTCATGACCATCCCACTCGGAGAGCGAACCCGCCGGAACATCGAACTGCTCAAGAGCCCTTTTGCCGGGTTCACCGTTGTTGGAATAAACCAGTACGCCCTGCCCCGAATACAAGCCTTTGCCATGAGCCCCGGGAAGCAGGGCATTCTGGAGGTTGTTGGATTCATCGGATTCTTTCTGGCGATTTACGTTTCCGTCTTCGTACAACAGCTTGGGTTTTAGCGTCTTTACATCCACTTCGTAAAAACCCTCTTCCATAGTACCGTAGTAAATCTTGTGGGCAGGGTCGGTGAGGTGGCGGGCATTGCCCGTATGTCGACCGGGCATAGCGGTATACGGAATGGTACGAACTTGTCCCTTCGCGTCAATCGCGTAGGGACCGATGAAAAGTTGATTGCTTTCCGGGTGAATCATTCGATTGGCGGGCGTACCACCTATGCTTTCCGAACGAATCGTTTGCTGCAAATCCGGACTAATGGCGTACAGTTTATCCGAAGAACCAAACGGTAAATGCGGACCGTAGGTGATGACCCACAGCTGATTGGCCCAGGGTACGACGGCCCCCGTACCACATTCGCCCTCGCGGTTGTACATGGCGAGGTGCGGATAAATACCACTGAACGAGGGGCGGCGAAGGGATTGGGCCCCGCAGGAATCCGCGAGTAGTACGTGAGCGGCTACGCAAGCCGAAAGAAAAAGTTTCTTCATTCGAATCGAAAAGTAATTTGGGAAAGGATAGAGCAGTACGGAGAATTTCAGTAACCCGGATTTTGCGTCAGATTGGGGTTGACGCGGATCTCCAGGGCGGGAATGGGCCAGAGGTACTGACGGCTGGCGTCAAAGCTGCGTTGAGCCACAATTTTAACGTCAGTGCCAAAACCGGAGTAGTCCGCCAGTCCATCCGTATCGATTGGCGTAACACCGGGAAAGGGCCATTTGGAGCGGTTCTGGGCAGCCGGATCGGGTAAGCCAATGACGGGTCGGGTGAGTGCCTTTTCCGCCAGTCGCCAGCGGATGAGGTCCATGTATCGCAAGCCTTCTTTGGCAAATTCCACCCGACGCTCCCGCCGAACGATTTGCCGTAGTTCGCTCACGTTCGTAGTGGTAATGGCCGGGTACGCCGCCGTATCGTCTACCCGCACCCCGTAAGCCCGGGCCCGTACCTGATTGATGGCCTGTAACACCGTCGGGTCGATTTCGCCCAGTTCTATTTTCGCTTCGGCGTAGGTTAGTAACACTTCAGCGTAGCGGATCAACAGAGCATCGGCATCTTCGCTCTGCTTGTCGGCCCAGCTTTGATCGATGCCTTTTTTCCAGAGAAAACCCGTAAAACTGGCAAATGCCGCGACACTCCGGGTATCCTGATTGGCCACTCGCCGATTTTCCTTGCTACTGAAAACGGTAACCGAGTCGGGGTGCGGCTGATAGGTATACCCCAGCCAATTTGTACCAAACTCAACAACCGTGGCCGTTAAGCGGGGATCGCGGTTTTTAAACGGCTCCCGGGGATTGTACAACGGAGATTCGTCGATGGGCTTGCCATCGCGGCATTCGTAGGCATCGACCAGCTCCCGGGTGGGAATCTGGGCTCCAAAACCGCCCGCAATCCGTGGTAGCTGATCCCGCACGGGCGTACCCGTTGTAAATACCTTCTGCATTTCATCCCGGGGAATACTGAGAATGATTTCCGGACTGGTTTCGCCGGCTTTCAGAAAGAGCTGACCATAATTTGAATGCAGACTGTATACTCCGGTCTGTTGCATAATGGCCTGAGAAGCGTCCTTGGCTACTGCCCAGTTGTTCGTGTACAGAGCCGTACGGGCTTTGATGGCCAGGGCTACCCCTTTGGTCAACCGACGTACAGCCGAAGTGGGGTACGAAGCGGGCAGGTTCGCAATGGCAAAATCAAGTTCATTGAAAACGAAGGTCAACACTTCATTACGGGGCGTACGGATCACGCTATACGATTGCTCCAGTACCAGCGGATCGGTAATGAGCGGAACGTCGCCAAAATGCGTCAGGAGTCTGGAATACTGGTAGGCTCGGATGAGTCGCATTTCTGCCTCCAGTCGCGTCAGTACGGTCGCGGGTGTATTGGCCGCTGCCCGATCTTTGTTAGCCAGGAAGGAATTCGCCCGGGCAATGGCTTTGTAGCAGACCGTCCAATAGGCCTGTGTCGTGGCATCTTCAGAATTCATCGTGCCGAAGGTGACCGCATTGCCCAGCATACCCCGATGCCAGTAATTATCCGTGAATTGTTCATTGTCGTTCCCCCAGAAATCCAGGCGATACAGATCGTTCACCGCCAGTTCGAGTTCAGTTTGATTGGCGTAGAACGTAGCCGTGGAGGGCTCAGACAAAGGGTTCAAGTCGAGCGAGTTGCAGGCGGTAAGACCGATACCTCCCAGCAGAAGAAACAGATATTTTTTCATAACGAAGCCGTGAAGGAGCTTAAAAGCGTAGAGTGATACCGCCCAGAAAGGTGGTGACGATGGGGTAGGAGGAGTTCGCGGCTTCCGGATCGGCGTAGCGGGGGAAGTGGTGAATCCGGAGTACGTCGTTGGCCGAAACGTACAATCGCGTCGATTGCAGGCCCAGTTTCTTGAGCACGTCTCCTTTCAGGGTATAGCCCAGCGTGATGTTTTTGACGCGGAAATACGATCCGTTGATGAGCCAGAAATCAGACGTTTCGTAATTAGCCGCCAGCGACTGCGTCGAAAGTCGCGGATACCGGGCCCGGGCGTTAACCTCCGCCGCATGGGTTTTACTCCAGAATTTACCCACAATTTCCTGCGGTACGTTTCCAAACGCTTCCCCAAAGGGTCGTACGATTTCATCGGGCAGGCGACTGAGTTTTTTACCAACGCCCTGAACGACCAATCCCAGATCAAAACCCTGATAATCCAGTCGAATCGTGCTGCCATACAGAAAACGGGGCAGGGAACCGCCCAGTAACACACGATCGTCGGGCGTGATGCGGCCATCGTTATTGATATCCACGTAGCGAACATCGCCCGCCGTAACGTTGGTATTCAGTCGCGGGGACTGACGGGCCTCCTCGGCGGTTTGGTATAAACCCGCCGAGCGGTAACCGAACCATTCGTTGTACTCACTGCCTTTGAACGTAGACTGACTACCCAGAATCTGGGTACCTTTCAAATCCACAATTTTTGACTTGGAGTCGGAAATATTGAAAGCAATGGAATAGTTGACTTTTCCAATCCGATCCCGCCAGCTGGTTTCCAGTTCCCAACCTTTCACGTCCATGATTCCGGCATTTTGCTGCGGCCGTTCATAACCCAGGTATAGCGGAATGTCCAGGGCCAGCAGGATATCGTAGGTGCGTTTGTGGTAGACGTCAAGGGCCGCACTCAGTCGGTTTTTGAAGAAGGCGGCGTCAATACCCGCATCCAGCGTTCGAGTGGTTTCCCAGGAAATATTTTCGACAGCATAGTCCACCTGACCACCGCCGTTCAGTGGAACGACTACGCCATTCTGGTAAAAAAGAGCATTGCTGAAACTGATGGTCGCCTGATACGGATAGTTCCCGATTCGCTCATTGCCTACCACGCCGTACGAACCACGTACTTTCAGAAACGATAGCCAGGGCGTACTCCGCAGAAAGTTCTCTTCGGAAATCGTCCAACCCGCAGAAATCGAAGGGAATAAAGCGTCGCGGTGCTGGCGATTGAAGCGGGAAGACTGATCATAGCGTAGATTACCCTGGATGTAGTACTTGTTCTGATAATCGTATTTAAGTCGACCAAATACCGAACGCAGGGCGGCCTCACTGGCACTGCCGGAGTTATCGCGTAACTCTTGCGAACCAGCATTCAGGTACGGAAAATCAATCAGGGCAAAACCACTCCGCGAGGCCGTCAGCGTTTCGCTGGAATTATACAGTTCTTCGTAACCCGCCAGCACATCCACGTTATGGCCCGAGCCGATTTCTTTGGAATAGCTGGCTAAAAACTGACCCGTAATGTTAGTGGTTTCCTGCCGTCGTTCGTTCAGCGTCGTACGGGGCTGATTGCTGAAAGCACTCGTACTACCGTCGAGGTTCGTAAACGTGATTCGCTTGGCAAAGGCTTTTCCCCGGTCAAAATCAAAACTCGGAGCGATCAGGGCCGTTAGGGTTAGTCCATCGATGGGTTTGAAGTTGAAGGCCAGTCGGCCCATCACCTGATTGTAGTACTCATTGTTGGTTCCCCCTTCGTTGAGCTGGGCAATCGGGTTTCGTCCATCCTTGCCCAGGGCGTACCGACCATCTGAGTAGTAATCGTCATAGATCGGAGGCATCAATCGGGCTTCGTACAAGGGATTAACCACGGGCGAAAGCGACTTGGTTCGCTTGTAGGTGACATCCAGCGTAATACCCAATTTAGAATTCACCTGCAAATCGTTGTTGACCCGCATCAGGTACCGCTCATAGTTGTAGTTGTCGTAAAAAGCCCCGGATTTCGTGTACCCCAGCGAGGCCTTGGTTTTAATTTTACCCGTTCCCATGGTAAACACCAGATCGTGGCGGACCCGCGGAGCCGTTGCCCGCGTCAGGATGGTTTTCTGCCAGTCGGTATTGGCAAAGGGAAAAACGTCCGGTTTATCCCGGTGGTACTGGTCGAAGTTCGTGATGTAATCGGCGGCGTAGGGACCTGCGGAAGAGCCGTCGTTGGTGGCCTGCTCGTTAAACAGCCGCATGTACTCCGGAGCATTGACGTAAGCGGGCAGAGCAGTTGGCTTCTGAAACCCGTATTCGGCGTTGTATTCAAAACTCGTTTGGCCTTCCTTGGATCGCTTAGTCGTCACCAGAATAACCCCAGCGGCTCCCCGAGAACCATAAATGGCGGCTGAAGCGGCATCTTTCAGTACCGTAATATTTTCCACATCATTCGGATTGACGTTATCGATGGTACTGACTGGTACACCGTCCACAATGATCAGGGGAGCGTTGGTGCCCAGCGTTGTAATGCCCCGGATGAGAATGTTGGAGCTGGCTCCGGGGGCTCCACTGCTCCGGGTGACGGATACGCCCGCAATACTGCCCTGTAAGGCTTCCGAAATCTGTACGGTCTGGCGACCCGCTACATCTTTAGAATCAATGGTGGAAATGGCCCCCGTCAGGTCCTTTTTCTTCTGTGTTCCGTAGCCGACCACAACGACTTCATCCAGCGATTGTTCGGCTGCTTTCAGCGTAATATTCAGTACGGCCTGATCCGTGATTAGAATGTCCTGGCTCTGGTAGCCAATGGAAGAGAAGGTAAGTGTTACTGACCCCGTATCCGCGATGGCCAGTCGGTAATCGCCTTGAGCGTCGGTAGTCGTACCGCGAGGCGTTCCTTTGATGGCTACACTGACGCCCGGTAGCTCCTTGGCCTTTTCATCCGTGACGCGACCCGTGATGGAACGGCTCTGAGCAAAAGCAGGCAACAGGATACTTAAGTATAGCAGACTGCTTAGTAGTAGTTTTAAATGCATAATTTTTTCTGATAATTAGAGGTTCTTCTGCAATTTTACCGGACTTGTGATTTAACTTAACAAACATAATTTTGGACTATACGGTGTTGAAAGCAGGAGGGGTATCCAATCCCTTATACAGAATTATGGACAAGGTAAGTGTCTGATGTACAGTAATATAGAAACCAATGGTTACGGATAAAGGCCAGGAGCAAACCTGGAGTTATTACTACTTGGAGCGTTGTTGCCAGCGAGTTGCCGAGACATACGGGAGGGAAGAGTGGTCCGAATGGACGAACGGAGACTACATTTTACTCAGTCGAATCCTGTTTCGGAAGACCCGGGTACAAATCAGCCCCAATACGCTGAAGCGAATTTTTGGAAAGATCAAGACGGATGCCCGGTATTATCCGCAAAAAGCGACCCGCGACGCCCTGGCTGCGTACGCGGGCTTCGGGGATTGGGACCAGCTCGTGGAAGTGATGGCGGAGGAGGAACCCCTGCCGGAGGTAGAAGAACCCCTCATCGAAGAGGAACTCCATCAAAATGCACCGGAACGGAACGAAAGTCCGGTTCCGAAACGATCTCCAACCCGTACGCTTTTGTGGATGGGGATGAGTCTACTAGTGCTGCTGGCCCTGTGGGCAGGCTGGAAAATGAGTCAGGGATCAAGTTCGGAAGGTACGCCTTCCCTGATCTGTAAAAATCCCGTAGGCGAAAACCCGCATTCGGCCATTTTTACCGTGCAAACGCCCCAGGAACGAGCGGATGATTATTCGCTGGATTTCGGTGATGGCAAGCGTATGGCAGTGAATCCGAATACGAGTGTCTATAACCATTATTACGAAGTGCCCGGCCGGTATCAGGCTGTTTTAATGCAGGGCAATGAACCCATCGATTCCACCACGGTGTACCTGCCCACGCAGGGTTGGGCGGCAACGGCTTATATGATGTACGACACCTCGCGGGTGTATCCCATTGACGTACCAGCTTTGTTTACGGGTGGAAAGCGAACAATTAACACGCGGGAGCTGTCTCAGGCGGGTATTGATACCAATCGTACCTTTTTTGTAGAATTTACCAACGCTCAGCAAACGGGTATCAGCGGGGATAACTTTGAACTGCAAACGCATTTGATCACTACGCCCGACCGGACCGGCATTCGGTGCTCTCAGGTGGATGTCCGGATTATGGGTGAGTCATCCAACCATACCTTTGTCGTGACCAAACCCGGCTGTGTGTATTGGTCACGACTGATCCTTTCCGAAAAAGGTTGGTATGGGCGACAGGAGGATCTGAGTTTCCTCGGGGCCGATTTACGCCGCGGAGGTACGTTACGCTTGCTGGTAAAAAATCAGCACGCCCGGTTGTACATTAATGACCGACAGGTATTCGAAAGCACCTATACGCATCCCTTACAGCAAATCTACGGCGTAAGTATCCGTTTTTCCGGCGTAGGAACCGTAAGCTCGCTGAACTTAAAGGATTTGAATACGGGTAAAATGTTCCAAGGGAGTTTTTAATAAGACGTTTAAGCGGTATGCTAACGATAATCAAGCCTGTACGGTCAGCTTTCGTTCCTGAAAGACGGCTAGTCATTTAGTCCGTATGCATTCCATGCGGGGCATCCCATGCCGGGCATCGCATGCGGGTACGCCCACCGCTGACTTCCTCTTATTCCAGGCCACCGCATTACCGAGGGAGCCACCATGGGATGGCCCCCATGGAATGCGATAGGACGGGGATTGGATTTAAGTCTTCCATGAAGGTATTTTATTTTTCTAATAACCCTCACCTATGGTCAAGGGATGAAAATATCTCCTGCATGTGGACCGCGGAACGACCTACGATAGCTGCAATGCGGAGGCCCTGAGCAAGCTATCGTTAGTCGTGGAGTGGACCACATGCTACTAGTCAGCCAGTTATGAAGACGAAACCCAGTCTAGGTTAATAAAGCATCTCAGTTGAATCAAACAGCAAAAACACCTTAACCTTTCCCATTCATATACTGACTAGGCGTGATACCAAACTGCTTCTGGAAATCACGCGAAAAGTTCGTCGGCAAACTGTACCCGACCAGAGCGGCGGCTTCATTGATTTTGTAGTGCCCCGTGGCCAGTAACTCAGCGGCTTTTTTCAGGCGGGAAAGGTTAATCAATTCATTTGGACTTAAATCCGATAAACCCTTGATTTTGCGGTAAAGCGTCGGTCGACTCATGTTCATAAGCCTGGAAAGCTGATCCACGTTCAGTTCCATATCGATAATGTGATCGTAGATGACCTGATTCAGCTGTTCCAGAAAAGCCTTATCCGCCGGTGTATACGCCATCCCCTTGAAGGGTGTCAGAGGCGAGCGGGCAAAGTACTCTTTCACCCGGTTCCGGTTGGCCAGTAAGCTTTCGATCTGGGCTTCCAGGTGAATGACCGAAAACGGTTTTTCCAGGTACGCATCCGCTCCGACTTCCAGCCCTTCCACTTTTGACTGTAGCGAGTTTTTCGCCGTGAGGAGTACAACCGGCACGTGACTATAAGCCAGGTCTGATTTGATGGTCCGGCACAACTCAATGCCGTCCATCACGGGCATCATGATGTCACTGATGACCAATTGCACATTCTCCTTCTGCAAAACTTCCAGAGCCTGCTGACCGTGGTAGGCGATGAGGACGTTATAGCGGTCACTGAATTCCTGATGAATGTACGCACTGATTTCCCGCTGATCCTCGACGAGTAAGAGCGTTGGTTTGGAAGGGTCCAATTCCTGCAGAGCTAGTACGTCTTCTTCGGTAAGTTCATTGGTTGAAAAGGATGGAAAGTCCAGCTCGTTTTCCTGGTGAATGGGTAAGCTTACCCGAAAGCAGTTCATCTCCTGTCGGTCGGTTTCCAGCGTCAGCGTCCCCTTGTGCAGCTCCGCCAGCGTTCGGGACAGGGGCAGTCCAATACCCGTGCCGGGTTGCTGGTCGGTTTCCTTGATGCGGTAAAAGGGTTCGAAAATCTTATCTTTTAACTCCTGCGGAATACGGTAACCATCGTTACTGACCTCAATTCGGAACAGATCATCTTCACTACTAAACGGCAGCAACTTTACCAGAATCGAGGAATCGGCGTATTTGATGGCATTACTGAGCAGATTACTCAGGATCTTCCGCAACGCTTCTTCATCGACAAAGCCGTGTAGCGTAATGCGGGGTAGTTCCAGTTTAAAGCTGAGCTGCCGCTCATCCGCGGCAGGTTTGAACCAGAGCCAGAGTTCATTTAGCAGGGCATTGATATCGGTATTGGCAAAATGAAGACGAATGCTCTGGGATTCGGCTTTTCGAAAATCCAGTAACTGATTCGTTAGTTCGATCAGGCGATTGGTATGTTTTTTCATCATGTGTAGGCTTTCACGTAAAAGGGGGTCCTGAATTGGCTGAAATAGCAATTTATCCAGAGGTAACTTAATGAGCGTTAACGGCGTACGAATTTCGTGAGCAACGTTGGTAAAAAACTCAATTTTGCTCGTATATATGGCCCGTTCCGTTTCTATCTCAAGCGATTTCATCTGCCTTTTGTTCTTTTCCGTAACGGCTAAATGATAGTATCGGAAAATAATGAAAATAATGGCCAGAACCAGACTGGCATACAGCACATATGCCCAGGGCGTCGCCCAGTAGGGAGGCAAAATCTGAATGCGGAGTACGGTTTCTTTGGGATTCCAGATACCGTCATTATTCGAACCCTGTACCCGAAAACGGTACGAACCCGCCGGTAGATTGGTATAATAAATCTTGCGGTTATTACTCAGGTTAACCCAGGTTGGATCCATCCCCTCCAGCATATACCGATATTGATTGATCGGGGCATTGGTATAACTCAGAGCCGCCACGTCCAGACTCAACGTAGACTGTCGGTGGGACAGCACCAGGGCCGGAGTATGGGTAATGGACTGCCGCAGAATCGAGTCTTTCGCTCCGATCCGGACTTCCTGGTTGTTCACCTGTAACCCGGTGATGTACACGGGCGGAATATACTGATTCGGGTGAACCGATGAAGCCGGATCCCAGTGAACGAGTCCTTTGACCGTGCCGAAATAAAGGCTGCCATCGGTGTCTTTAAAGGACGAATTGTAATTGAACTGCTCGGTAGGTAAGCCGTGAGCGGTGAAGTAGTGTTGCCACTGATTTCGCTGGGGATCAAACCGGGCCAGACCCCGTCCGGTGGAAATCCATATATATCCGAAGCGGTCTTCCTCCACCCGAAATATCTGGTTATCCGGTAAACCATTTTCTACGGTATAATGCGTAAACCGGTGTTGGGTTGGATCATAATGGGTCAAGCCCCCTTCGGTACAAATCCAGAGCTGGTGGTGTCGATCTTCGTAGAGGTGATTGACGTAATTGGTACGAAGGCCCGAACGGGTGGTAAAATGCCCCCGTTTGCCGGTTCGTTCATTCGCGTAATAAACGCCATGACCGTAACTTCCTACCCAAAGCGTACCGTCACTGGCTTCGTGAATGGTTTGGGTCTGGATATTAAAGAAGGGCTCGGCGACAAAGTCGTCCTCCTGAGGTCGGTACCGAAAGAGGCCATTCCAGGTACCCACCAGAATATCTCCGTTTCGGCGTTTGTACAGCGTCACGATAAAGTCGCTGCTGAAATGGCCGGGCTGAGGGGCAGACCGGTACCGGCGGATCACTTTCTCCGTTTTTAAATCCATCAGGTCCAGGCCGTGTTCGAGCGTACCAATCCAGAGTCGCTGGCCGTCGACCAGTAGTCCGTGAACATTCTGATAACTAATCCCGTGCTGACCCAAACCGGGACGAAAGGATTTGATATGCCCCGTAGCCAGATTCAACTTGTTCAAACCCGCGTCCTCGGTACCGATCCACAGGTTCCCCTGACCATCCTTCTGAATGCTGTGTACGACATTGCCACTCAAACTGTTTTGTCCCGGTAAGGGCAGGTATTTGGTAAAATGCGTCAGATGATCGGAGTAGTAATTAACGCCCCCAAAGGCCGTACCAATCCAGATGCCCTCTTCCCGATCCTGGTACAAACAGGCAATGGCGTTATTCGTAATCGAATACGGGTTTCCGTACTGGGCCTGAATGTGTGTCAGTTGCTGCGTGCGACTATTGTAAACGTAGATGCCCGATTCGGTACCAATCCAGAATTCGTACGGCGATTTTCGGAGTATGGAATTGACCCGCATTTCGAGGCCGTTGCTGCCCGTTAAAGGAACCGTCCGTCGCTGCTGGATGTGATGGAGCAATACCTGATTACCCTGCCGCAGTAGCAGCGTCGTATCACCCATGGAGTACATCGTCTCAATGCGGGCATACACCTGGCTGGGGTGGGGGAGTTCCTCGAAACGATCCGAACGGGCATCGTACCTTTTCAGTCGACCATTCTCCGTCGTTACCCAAACCGTACCCCGGTCTGAGACGTGTAGAAAGATGGACTGATCCTGGGCAAAGGAATAGACTTTAACCCGGTTGTGCTGATAACAGTAAAGCTTAAAGCCCGCAATAATCCACACCCGGTGTTGGGCGTCCGTTTGTAAGAAACGGATTTCATTGGCTGGAACACCCGTAAAACGCTGGAACGTTTCCAGACGGGGATCGTACCAGTAGACGCCCCTGGATGTACCCACCCACAGGCGTTGCTGCTGATCTTCGCACAGGCTGTAAACGGTATTACTTCCCAGACTCAGCGAATCTTTTACCGAGTGATGGAAAACTTTCACCGTATGCCCATCAAAGCGATTTAGACCGTTGCGGCTGCCAAACCACATAAAGCCCCGCCGATCCTGCAAAATACAGGTGATGGTATTGCTGGAAAAACCGTCGGCAACCTGGTAGGATTTAAAGTTGGAATAGTGGGGTTGAGCCCCGGAACCGATTCCCCACAGAAGCAATAGAACTGAAAAAAGATAACGCCTCATACACGCGATACAACTAGTCTTTAAAACTACAACGCCGGCGTGAGACGGTAGTTATTATGATACAATTTGAATCAAAATTGATACGCAGGGATTCTAAGTACTTTCTTTCTAAATCTTACTTTGCAGGATACTATTTATTGTGTGAATGATGCAAAATAGCACTTGCTTTCTCTTCTTCTCTTCCTGATTTAGGTCCTGGTATACTGGCACTTTTCGTAGCCCCAACTGCCCCTTAATCCTAACACGTTTACTTGCATGCTTTCGTATTTACATGTTTCTGGCCCATGCCGCCGATGGAGCGGCCTGTGGCTGTTGTTGCCCGCACTTCTAGTCAGCTATTCACTGATGGCTGTTCCCAGGCTAGCGGCCGTACCCATCACGGGGAAAGTCATTAGTAATACCGGCGATCCATTGCCCGGCGTATCCATTCTTGAAAAGGGAACGAATAACGGTACGCTCACGGATGCCGAAGGGAATTACAAAATTAACGTTCAGGGAGCCAGTTCCGTATTGACGTATACGTACATCGGTTTCGTAAAACAGGAAATTACCGTTGGTAATCAACCCGTGATTAACGTCACTTTGGAAGAATCCAGTAGTTCCTTGAATGAAGTAGTAGTAGTAGGGTACGGTACCCTCGATAAAAAAGAGGTAACCAGTGCCATTACGCACGTTTCGGGGAAAGACCTGTTAACCGTAGGTGTCACCAACCCTATTTCTGCTTTGCAGGGTAAGGTTTCCGGTCTGACCATTACCAATACGGGAGGTGGCGATCCGAACTCCATGCCGAGCATTCAGTTACGGGGCGTATCCTCGCGGGATGCAGGTCTGGGACCGCTAGTCGTCGTGAACGGTGTACCCGGTGGTGTACTCGAAAACATCAACCAGAACGATATTGAGTCGATTGATGTCCTGAAAGGGGGAGCGGCTTCGGCCATTTATGGTACCCGTGGCAGCAACGGTGTAATCATCATTACGACGAAAAAAGGCTCTCAGGGCTCTAAGGTGGATTACAACGGCTACGGAGCTTTCGATTTCGCTGCGATGCCTTTGAAAACGCTCTCGGCCAGTGAGTTTCTGGCTCAGAACCGGGGGACGGACTTCGGTGCCCAGACGGATTGGCTGAAATCCATTACGCGTGCTTCCGCTTTTTCCCACAAACATAGCCTGTCCTTTTCCGGCGGTGATGCCCGTAATAACTACCGGGCTACGGCGGATTACCGGGATGCTCAGGGTCTGGATTTACGCTCGGGTCGTGAAGAGTACGGAGCTCGTCTGATGTTGAATCACACCTCGGCCAACAATCTGTATACGCTGAGTTTGAACGTAGCTCCGCGTTACTTCAAAAGCAATAATGCCGATTACGATTCCTTCGATCAGGCTCTGACGCTCAATCCAACCCTCCCTATTTTTGATCCCCAGAATCCGACGCGTTATAACCGCATTCAGTCGGGCTTTTCGTCACCGTTCAACCCCGTTGAGCGGCTACGTACCGAACAAAGCGGTACCGAAGGAAAGATCCTCGATTACAACGCCAGTTTGCTGGTGAACCTCCTGCCGACGCTGACCACTCAGCTGACGTTTGGTCAGTTTACCCGGGATTACTTTGACTTTTTCTTCCGGCCTTCGACTTCTACCTACGCCGCTCAGTACCAAGGTAGCATGAACTCGGCCAGCCGGGCGTATAACAAGTACGACCAGCGAAGTCTGGAGTGGGTGGGTAACTACTCGCTGACGAAAGGAGTTCATGACGTGAAAGTACTCGGAGGGTATTCGTACCAGTACTTCCAAAGCTCAGGTCTATCGGGCGAAAACCGCCAGATGCCTTCCGATGCCTTGACGTATAACAACATCGGAACGGGTCTGTATCAGCAGGTGGAAGGCCGCAATGGCATGGGAACCTACAAAAACGATTCCCGTCTGATTGCTTTCTTCGGTCGGGTCAACTACGCCTTGCAGGACAAATACCTGTTCTCGGCCAGCTTACGCCGCGAAGGTTCTTCCAAGTTTGGTTATAACCACAAGTGGGGTAACTTCCCCGCGGCTTCCGTGGGGTGGCGTTTAAGCCAGGAGGCGTTCATGAAGCCCCTAAGCTGGATTGACGATCTGAAACTTCGGGCCGATTACGGGGTGACCGGAAACCAGGATTTCGGTAACTACCTGTCACTAGATACCTACAGTGGCTACGGCTACTATCCCCTCAACGGATCGCAGTATCAGGTGTGGGGACCCAGCCAGAACACGAACTACGACTTACGCTGGGAAACGGCGGAAAACCTGAACTTTGGCGTTGATTTTTCGATCTTTAAGGAACGGTTTTCGGGAAGTATCAACTACTATACCCGCAAGAACAAGGATCTGCTGGGCTTTTACTCGGTGCCTCTGCCCCCCAACATCCAGGGTTCTACCTACGCTAACGTAGGAACGATGCAGAACTCGGGGATCGAATTACAACTGAATGCCCAGGTCGTTTCAACGTCTGCCTTTACTTATAGTGTAGCCTTTGCGGGAGCTACCAATAGCAATAAATTCGTATCCTTCTCCAATGCAGCGTATCAGGGCCAAAACTACATTGACGTCGTTGGTCTGCCCAGCCCCGGATCGCCCGGAACGGCTCAACGCTTACAGGAAGGTCAGCGGATTGGTACGTTCTATATGCTGCACGCAGCAGGCGTAGGTGATGATGGCAAACTGCTCGTGTACAACCAGAAAGGAGACATCATTTCCGCCGATAAAGCCAATAACGACGATAAACGCGTGGTAGGAAACGGCTTACCGAAAGCCACTCTGAGTTTAAACAACACGTTTACGTACAAAAAGTGGGATGCTTCGGTATTCTTCCGGGCCGTGGTAGGTTACAAACTATTCAATTTGCAGGCTTTCTATACGGGTACGCCCGGTACGCAGTCCAATGCCAACGTATTGACTTCAGCGTACGGCGGGGGTAAGTACGCTAAACTAACTAATCAGGCTACGACCGTAATCTTATCGGATTACTTCCTGGAAGATGGCTCGTTCCTGAAGCTAGATAACGTAACGCTGGGTTATACGCCGAAAGTAAATCTGAAAGCCATCCGCTCGATTCGTCTGTACGCGGCGGCCCGGAACCTGCTGACGTTTACCTCCTTCACGGGCGGTGATCCCGATCGATACCCCATCAACGGCTTGTATCCCGGTATCAACAGCTCAGCTTCCGGTAACAACAGCTCCCGTTCCTATTATCCCACGACCACCCAGATTCTGGCCGGAATCCAACTGGGTCTGTAACCTTTACTTCACATGAAAAAGATACTTTCCTATATTTTACTGACGAGTGTGCTCAGCAGTTGTACGAACCTGGACGAGACGCTGTACGATCGGATTACCTCCGAAAACTTCCTCCAAACCAAGGAAGATGTGTACCGTACGTTTCTGCGGACTTTCGAACACGGCTACTGGACCGTACAGGGCGATCAGTTTATTATGCAGGAATTGCCCGCCGATCAGTTCATGACGCCCAACCGGGAAGGCGACTGGTACGACGGTGGACAATTTATCCGGGCTCACCAGCATACCTGGACGTCGCAGGATGGCTACACCAGCGGTGCCTGGAACAACCTCTACACGGGCGTTGCTTTAGCCACGAACTCGTTACAGGATATTGAAGCCATTGATCCGGCCAAATTCAATTTGACGGCGGCGGAGCAGAAGCAGTTTATTGCCGAACTCCGCACCATGCGGGCCTGGTACTACCTCCGTCTGTTCGATTTCTACCGCAATATTGAAATCATCACCCGGGTAAAAGGCGAAACGCAAGGTACGACCCAATCCACGCCGCAGGAGACGTTTCGCTTTATTGAAACGGAACTCAAGGAAGCCTTACCTGATCTAGCCATGAAAGGCGATGCCGGTACGGAACTGTTCCAGGGTCGCTGGACGAAGGCGGGAGCGATGACGCTACTGGCCCGTCTGTACCTGAACGCCAAGGTATACATCAACGAAGACCACTTCGCGGACTGTGCGACCATCTGCCGGGATATTGTAGATGGGAAATACGGCAACTACACCATTGAAAATCGCTGGGATGCTCCTTTTGACTGGAACAACGATCAATCACCGGAAACCGTTTTTGCCTTTCCGGGTACCTTTGGTCGCTCGCACTGGCAGTACGAAGGCGGAATGTACTGGTGGATGATGCCTTACAATGCTCCCCAGAACTACCTGGGCTTCACCGACTGGGGCGGCAGTAACCCCCGTTTTGCCCTGCAGCCCGGTCGCAATGTCGATAATGTCGAATATCCGTTTACGCTGGGCAAGCCCTTCGTGAAGTTCCAGAAGTACAGCGATGATGTTCGGTTGAAAAAGTACCGCAACCTGGGCAACAACAGTCGGGAAGGGATGTTCCTCTACGGTTACCTGACTTACAATAACAACCGCGATACCCTGGCGAGTACCCGTGGCTACAAACTGTACATTCGGGATCAGGTGGGCTGGTTTAAAAACACGCCTCCCACTCAGGTACCGGCGGATAAGGAGTCGAACATGAACCACGCCGATCAAAACTCCGGCGTATACATGCTCAAGTATCCATTCTACCGTACGGAAGACGAGCACAAAATCGAAGCTGATTACGCCGAAATTCGTCTGGCCGAAGTCTATTACACCCTGGCGGAATGCGAATTCCGGGCCGGAAATAAAGCGAAAGCAGCCGACTTGCTGAATCGCGTTCGGAAGCGGTACTACCCGGCGGGCTCGCCGAGTTTGTATCCGGCGGATGGCAGTACGCTGACGGAACAGGAATTACTCGACGAATGGGGTCGCGAGTTTTTAGGCGAAGGCCGCCGTCGTACGGACCTGATTCGCTTTAATCAGTTCAATACCGGAACCTGGTGGGACAAACAACCCGATGCCGATTCGCACACGAGTATTTTTCCCATCGGTTTTAACGTATTGAACGTATCGCCGCAATTGCAGCAGAACCCTGGGTACTAATCGCTGAAGCTGTATCCCATTTACCTCTAAAACTAGTTAGGCAGCCTGTAGGAACACAGTTCTTGCGGGCTGCCTTTTTTTAAGAAAGAATAGCGATCGGGTTGGAATAAGCTTTTTGTAAAGGGATGAGCTTTTCGAGGCGAATCCGTAGTTTCGATCTACTTAACGAACTCATGCCGTATGAATGAAGAACCTTTGCCCCTGAAAAAAGCCAGTGCCAATGATCACCTGGCAAATGAACGAACCTTTTTGGCCTGGGTTCGGACCAGTATCGGGGTGATGGGGTTTGGCTTTGTAGTGGTCAAGTTTTCCCTGTTTATCCGACAAATTTCGGCCGCATTAGGCCGAGAAAATCAAGTGTACTCAACGGGTTACTCACCCATCATTGGCATTTTACTCATCGGCTTGGGCTCCCTTACCCTGCTGCTCGGGTACCTGCGTTACCAAACCACCAAACGGCAACTGGATCAAGGACAGTACTATCATTCCGCACTAGCCATGCAGGTGATTACGGGCCTCTTATTCATCGCCAGTATGTTGCTTTTATGGTACGTTATTCAAACGACCTAAGACTAGTAAGGGCCTGGTATCTCTTTCCCATAAGATATGTATGGCTTTGTCTGTATCAAATGCTGACCGATAGGTGTTCAGGTAGGAGCTTGAAACAGTCCTTCTACCTTATTACCTTTGTCAGCTACCTTCCCTAACAAACACGCATGCACGCTTATCTGCTCGACTACATCAAGACCCGATCCCACAGCCCGATTACTGAAGCGGAGGTAAGCTTGATTAAGGAAGCCTTCATTCCCAAAAAGTTAAGGAAAAGGCAGTTTCTTTTACAGGAAGGGGAAGTGTGCAAGTACATTGGTTTCATCATTAAAGGAGCGACCCGTCAGTATACCGTTGATGAAAAGGGCTACGAGCACATTCTAAATTTGTGTATCGAAGACTGGTGGGTATCCGATCGGGAAAGTTTCCATAAAGAAACGCCTTCCATCTACAACATTGATGCCTGGGAAGAAACCGATTTACTGTTACTGCCCAAAGCCAATGAGTACTACGAACGGTTGAATTGTATTCCTGCCTTTAATGAAATGCGGATTCAACTGGATGATAACCATCACATTGCTTCTCAACGGCGGCTTCACGATTCCATCTACCATACCGCTGAATACCGTTACGAAGAACTCATTAAGCAGCATCCCGAATTCCTGCAACGCTTCCCCCAACACGTGATTGCTTCGTACCTGGGCATGACCAAGGAAACGCTTAGCCGCATACGTAATCAGTCCGTCAGAAAATGAGGGAATCTGGTTTCAAGCAAATACGAAGAAAGTTGTATCTACTGATGAGTGTCGCTTAGCCCATAAAGACATACAAGTGATGCACCTTATCGTCTTCAATCACCATAAAATCCATGCTGCTGAGCGTACCCTGTGCGGTACCAATGGTTCCGTATAGCCGAACCCCGTTTTGGGTAGCTTCGATGGGTTGAGCGGCGGAAAAAAAGTAATGCGGATCTTCGTTGATTAGTTTTCCAATAAAGTCCGATACGGCGTTGATTCCCTGCAGAATAAAATGCGTATCGTACAGCTGCATGTCTTCCGCGTAAATCGTCTGCAAAAGCTCCGTACGCTTAACGGAATCTTTTTCATTCCAGGCAGCCACGTGTACGTCTTGTAGCGTCTGTAAGGTTTTGGCATCCATAGGGGATTCTTTCCAGTTAAGGGTAGAGAAAAGTATACGAGGGATAGCTATTAAAGAAATAGAGGGGAATCGGTGTAAAATACTGTCCTTCAACAGCATTTTACACCGATTCTACTACGCTGGGGATACTACTACTTGAATTCCAAACCTATTCCCTTTCCCGATAGCTTAGGGCACCTGAAGGGCAATGATTGATCTGATGAATCAGCTCAGCGGTGCTGGCATTTTGGGGGCTTACCCACGGATGTTCTTTAGGATGGTAGACATGGGGCAAAAGTCTCACGCAATTACCCGAGTGAATACAAAGTTCCGGCTTCCAGAGAATCGTAATCTCGCCGTTCGAATATTCCTTGGTCATAGGTAGGTATCGTAAATGGTGAGTAATCGGATGAATCTGTTTAACAGACAAATTAGAAAAAAGCCTTTACAAACACAGGGGAATAGCTTCTTTCATGAGTCGAAAATGTTTGGATCAAGACAGGAACCAGACCGTCACGTTAAAACAAGACATCCTGAAAGTCAGGCGTTTTTTTGAATACGGCGTTAGCGAAGGGACAAAGCGGTAGTATTTTTATTTGTTTTTCGCGGGCAAAATCAACGGCGGCCTGTACTAATTGTTTTCCCACCTGCTGCCCTCGCAGTACGTCACTGACTTCAGTATGGTCAATGATGATGCGTTGCTCCCCCGACCAGAGGTACGTCATTTCGGCTTCTGAAACTTCCGCCACTTCTACATAAAATTTCCCGTTCTTTCCGTTGTCCTGATGTTGAATGACCATGAATAAATGGTGGTTTACGTGTTGATAGAGCTGATGTTTACTTTTTTACTTGCATGAGTTCGATCCCGGATAAAGGGCCGCCTACGTCCTGAAGTTTGCCGCCTTCCGTTAAGTTGCCCAGAACAATCGGTTCAAAACCCATATCCTTTGTGATACGGCTTACGGTTTGGATGGCTTCGTCATCGTTGCCACTCATGAAAATAACTCGGGTCCCCGTACTATTTTTTGGCGGTAGAGCAAGCGTAGCGGCTGCCAGGGTATTGAAGGCTTTGACGACGTGATGAGTCGGAAAAAGGCTGGCTACGTACGAACCAGTGGTTGCTCCTCCCGTATCCGCCAGTTGAAAAGGGTTTACGGATACGATGTTGTTCGTCGCGTCCACCAGGATTTTACCCCGAAAAGCGGCCAAGTCTTTAGCTAGCTCTTCTAAGTGGTTCCAGGGTACGGCTATAAACAAAACGTCCGCGTTCTCAATCGTTTCCTGTAGATCCGCCGCCCGTAGGGACCCTCCCGTAGTGGCTACCCAGGATTCCAGCGAGGCGGCCCCCCGGCTATTGGTAAGCCAGACCGGATGGTTTGTTTGCGATAGATGCGTAGCCAGGGCCCGTCCGATATGCCCGGCACCAATAATGCCAATCGTCTTCGTCATGATTCGTACTTGGTTAAAACCGTATTTAGTAGATCAGTTTCTGAGCGTCCGATGCCGCGGCAATGTGTTGCAGATTACCGCTGCGGTACTGGCTGTACAGGTCCTTGATTTCTTCGGGTGTGTTGGCAATGAAAGGGCCGTGCGAAACAATCGCATCGTGCGTGGGCTTGGCCGCGTATAAGACAAAACGTACGCCGGCTTCCCCCGCCTGCATACGCAGCTCACTAGCCGTTTCTTCCTTAAAGAGGTCCAGCCAGGCAACCTGATCCTGATTGATGGTTTGTGTACCAATTTTCAGGGAACCGCTAATCACGTAGAGGAAAGCATTGTAGTCAGCCGGGAATTGCACCGAATACGCTACCGAGGGATGTAATTCAAATTCTGCTACGATCAGGGGCGTATAGTTTTGTACGGGCGAGTGAATACCGGCCAGTGAACCACTGTACAAACGCAACTGTACACCCTCCTGATTGAGTGTAGGTACCCGCTCGGCGGGTAAAATCTGTAGACGGGGCGTCACCCAGCGGTTGACTTTGGGAAGGCTCAGCCACATTTGAAACAAACGACCTTTGGTAGGACCATCAATGGTTTCCGTATGAATGGTACCACTACCGGCAGTCATCAATTGAAAGTCGCCCTTCTTCATCGACTCTAGGCGTTCTTTAATTTCTCCGTCGATGAGCAACGATACGGTTTCAAATCCCGCGTGCGGATGCGGACCACCCGCAGGGTCGTGATCCTTTTTATCCAGCATGTCGTCCATCAGGAAAATAAAAGGATCGGTTTGACTAAAGCCACCAGTAACTACGCTACGAGCGATGTGACCGCCCCCCAGAAAGCCCCGTTCATTAGGCGGCGTATAAATCTTGGTAACGGATCTTTGTATCATTATTTTCAGTGTTAAATCTCGTACAAACGTACTCGAATCTAACGCCTGAAGCCGATGAGCTAGGATAATTAAAAACGTTGATCTAGGTCAACAACAGCTGGGAATGTTTTGGGAAGAACATAACTGAAGAGTCAGTATTTTGGATGAGATAAACCCCGGACACAGGGTCTACAAGCGATCTAACCTGAAGGCTGCTTACCAGCTACCTCCGGCTCCACCGCCGCCCGTAGTACCCCCGCCCCAACTACCGGAAGAAGACGAGGAAGAGGAACGACTACTGCCAGACAAGGTTGAAGACCCGGAGCGTTGCTCAGCAAGGGGAGCTTTAACGACCGATTTGATGAAAACCTCGTGTTTGCAATGCCGACAAATTCTCACTTTCTTGCCCGTACCCGCCTGATGTTGCGTCGCCCGTGTGATCGTAAGCGTAACGGGTTCACTGAGGGTTCGGAAGCCGCAGGCAGGGCAAGCCAGATGCGTCTCGTACTGATCCGACGGATGCGGAATGATCTTGCGTTCCCCCTGACTTCCCAGCCAAACATCGTACGTCAGACTATTGAGCTTTTCTTCGACCTGTTGTCCCATAGAAAGAAAACCGTTGCGGTCGGAGGCTTCATCCGGGTTGAGCCGTTGCATGGGGTGGCCCTGACTGTCGAGTGGCGGCGTAAAACGGCTGGTGCTACGTTGCGATCGAATTCTTTCCAACATCGGATACAAAAGCGTAGGCGGCGAAAGGAGTACCTGCCACCAGGTAACCCGGAACAGATGCTGTACCGAACTGAAAAACGTTGGATCATCCCGGTACTGGCTTCTCAGGTGAGCCAGCGTATGGAGGTGCTTGAAAAACAGTACAAAACCAATGGTAACGTAGGTCAGGTAGGGCAGTACCTGAGCAAAATGCTGGAATAATTTTGAAAACGATCCCGTAAAAAAAAGAAGGACGATTAGGATACCCACGACGATAATCAAACCCAGTACGACGATTTCCAGCGTTTCGGAGTAACGGTTCGGAATGATTTTTACCGGAGCACCTTTCGTAAAGCTAGCTAGCTGCCACAAAGCCAATCCGGCTAAACTCACCAGTACGAGAAAGACAAGCAAACCCGATAGATCAGTACTGGATCGGGGTTTGTACTGCCTGAGCAGGGAAGAAAGTTCTTTTTCGTGAGCGGGCTGTTGCAGGTAATCGGACAAAGTTCGCACGGTTGCCAGGATACCTTCGCCGTACTCTTGTTTACGAAAGGCCGGTACTAGCAATTCCTCGCCCATGGCTTTTAGCGTAGCGTCGGGCAGTATTCCTTCCAACCCGTAACCCGTAATAAAACGGTACTGCCGTCGCTGCGTAGCAATGAAGAGCAGAAGACCGTTATTGGCTTTGGCCTTGCCTATACCCCAGTGACGAAACAGTTCGGTAGCAAAGCTGAAATCGTCCTCATCTTCGTTAAAATCAGGAATGATCACGATGGCTGTCTCGACGCCCGTACGACGTTCAAGTCTTTGTAAAACGTGCGTAATGGAATCAAAATCGGAAAGAGGAAGTAACCCGGCGGGGTCACTGATGTAGCCCTGAGCGTCCTCTTTGGGATTCGGAATATCTTCTACGGTCGAAAAACTCTGGGCCTGTACCCCAATCAACCCCAACCATAGGATCAGTCCAAGACCAGCGAAAAGAATACGGTTGATCGCTATTACTGAAAATATTCTGGAGCAAAGAAGCGTCGTAGGATTCATGCGTACGTGGCGGGTAGTTCGAAACAGTACTTCTTTCGTTAACGATCGAAAAAAGATAAGGTTTGCTTAAAACCTACGTAAAAGCACTTAATTCGCGTTCTGTCCATGGGAGATTCGGTAGCTGGTAATGATCAAATTCCAGACAATTATTATCAAAACACGTTTAAAATAGGTACCGTTGGGTCGCGAACAGAACCCCTACTTATTGCAATTTTTAATGGTATACGCATTCCTTATGAAAATCCCTTTTCTGTTGATTTTTCTCTCTTTTCTGACTAGTCCCCTTTTTGCTCAGGAACTCCGAACCGGCTCCCACGACCTGCGGATTCAGTGGATCGAATTCAATAATGCCAAACCGGGAACGGTTGAGGTAACGTCCATAGGCAAAGGTAAATACAAAATCAAAGGTGAACAGCGGGACCCAACTCGAAATGAATACGTAACCATTCAAGGAACCGTTGAGGTAGCCGAACGAAAACTTTTGTTTGACGGAAAAATCGTTTCCAGAATCGAATCCATCAACGAAGGAAAACCCTGCGAACGCGTGGGACCTCAGGTGTTTCGGGCTACGGGTACTCGCAAGTACTGGCGGCTGTTCGAGAAGCTCAACTGCGACGGCATCACTACCGATTACATTGATATTTTCTTCTAGCTGATCCGATAGTTATTTATCCAACCTTCAACTTAATCAGTACTATGGCTCTTAAGCTCCCAACTGCCACCGTTCTCGTTCAGAACACGGCTCAGACCCTGAGACGTTACCCGCTGGAATGTACCTTCGCTCTGATCGGCACGATAGCGGCGGCCATTCTAACCGCGGATGAGCCCGGGGGGCCATTGACTCGAGATGAGTACATCCGCCTGGTGATGATGGCCGCATTGGGTCTGCCGCTTTGCTTGTCGGCGTCGCTGTTTGGACACAGTAAAGGCTGGCCCCAAGAACGCCGATGGGTAGTACAGGGTTTGGCAGCGGCGATCGCTTTTTTCTTTTTCTGGATACTTCGACCGGAAGCGTACCCCCAGGATGCCGTACACTTTGGCTTACTATTCGTTGGTACACACTTGCTGGTTTCGTTTGCGGGTTTTACGGGTACGGGCGATACGCTGTTTTTTTGGCAATTCAACAAAACGCTCTTTATGCGATTTATGACGGCTGTTTTGTACAGTCTGGTGCTGGTGCTTGGGTTAACAACCGCTTATACGGCCGTTAATTCCCTGTTTGGTTTAAATATGGCCTGGCATCACCTGTACAAAATCTGGGCAGTGATCTTCGGTTTATTCAATACGTTGTTCTTTCTGAGTGGAATTCCCGAGCAGCTCCGGGAAGAAGAAAATCCTGAGTCATATCCCAAAGCCTTGCAGTTTTTCAGCCAGTACATTCTGGTGCCACTGGCCCTGGTGTACCTAGTTATTCTACTAGCGTACGAGTTGAAAATACTGATCGAATGGCAATTGCCAAAAGGATTGGTTTCGGGACTTATTCTGGGTTACGCGGGTCTTGGGCTGCTGGCTCTGCTCCTGGTATATCCTATTCGCAAGCAGGAGGGCCGTGGCTGGATTAGTGCCTATAGTCAATACTTTTACGTAGGTCTGATTCCTCTGTTAATTCTGTTGGTACTGGCCATTACCAAGCGAGTAAGTACGTATGGCATCACCCAGCATCGGTATTTTTTGATGGTACTGGCAGCCTGGCTTACCTTCCTGACGGTCTACTTTTTAGGGTACAAAAAAGCCACCATTGAAACGATCCCCGTTTCGCTGGCCTTAGCGATTCTGTTGATTACCTATGGTCCACAAAGTGCGACGTCCGTTAGTTTCCGTTCCCAGAAGAACATTCTCGTAGATCTGTTCACGCAGGCAAAGGCCGTGCGAGAAGAAAAACTGGTTCCGGTTGACGCTACTACCCTGAAACCCCGCACAGCGGTACGAATGGCGAGTGCTCTGGGATATATTTTAAAGAATTACGAGTTTACGGCCTTGCAACCCATTCTCAGTATCGATTTAGCCCAGAAGGAAGACTCACTCCGCCGAACGTATAAGAAGAGCGGAGATTACACGCCTTCTGAGTTGGAAATCAAATGGGCGGGTACTGCCTGGGTACAAAACTATTTGGGCCTGAGTGGGTATGAGTACCGTTCGTACGAGGCCGAAGAAGAGAATACTCCTGAACTGAGCACCAGCTACTTCATCCGCACGAGAAGTAACCTATCCAACCTGAAAGGCTATGATTACCTATTGGATAGATCTATGTTTGTCGATACTAGCTTATCAGATACGCTGGCTGGCTCTGTAATTACGTATAGCGATAGCGTTGATTATAACCTGACTTTTATGATCGGCAAGACCCGTTTTGTGTTTCCAACCAACGAACTGGCCTTGCGAATCGTGCAGCAGGAAAAGCAATTGAAAGCGTACGAAAATCAGGCGAGTTCGCAGGCACTGAATCGAAACTATACGCTGCCAAAGGAGATGCTGCAGTTGACGCAGGAGAAAGAAGGCTTCCGGGTGATGGCACAACTTCAGGAGTTGAATTTCGAATACGCGAAGAAGCAAGGCCCTAAAATCCTTTCCTTTCGCGTATTGTATTTCATCAAGCAAACGGATTGATTCGACCAACGTACTACTAAACGAAAATCGGACGAAGCAAGGCCTTGCTTCGTCCGATGGTTACGGAGTTATTACCTACGTTTTCTCTTTAACCTTCCATGATCTGGTAAAGCTCATCGACGAAACGTTCTACCTGAGCACTTTTTCGGAACGTGGCAATGGCAAACACGTCCTGCCGATCGGCCTTGCCGGGTACGTGAAAATGCATGTTAATGGAGGTGCCCGTATACACGAAATTAATCGATTGGCGTACGGTTTGCAGTCCAGCGAAAGCTCCAAAGTGATACCGTTTGTTCAGACCCTTGATCCATCCGGTTCGTTCGATCAACTGCGTATCGGTGTTTAAAGTCGTTTGGGTATAGGCGGCATTGAAGAAAATAAATCCGAGTCCCAGCATAATCGCGATGATTACTACTTTCGCCAATAGGCCGTTAGTTTCCAGACCCAGCAGCGAAATACCAATGGCGATGAAAATTAATCCAATCACGATTGCTCCGGCTTTAGTGTTTTTAACCGTAAAAACAGGCCCTTCTTTCGTGAAAAATTGATAGGATGTAAGCGGTACCTTTACGTAATCAGCGGGCGTATTGTATTGATCCAGGAACTGATGGATTACTGGTACGGCTTCCTCGACAAATGCCAGGGCGTTCGGGTCATTGGATTTGGTATACCCGCAGGAAACAACCAAGCCCTTCCCATAGCGGGAATCTTTACGAAATAGCCGATAATTATAGCTGCCCGCCAAATTACTTACCGCATTGATTCCCTGAAGTTTGAATAGTGGCGTAGTCGTCGTTGGAATAAATCCCAAGAACATCTTACGCATGTGCCCTTTGTTGTGATCAAATTCGACGAACGTACCCGCATGACCCCAGAAGATCGCCACGATCAGGAGTAGAAAAAGCACAAAAGGAAGCGATTCGGAAAACGTGGTGTTTTGATAGGTGACGTAAAGTAACAGGAGCCCGGTAGCAAATACGGCAAAGACAATCGTAAATAGGTAAAATACTCCGGACGGGTAAATAACCACCCGCTGCGGTTCAAGGCTCCAGCGGGTTTTTGACAGACTTTTCAAAGACATAGGAATAGATTGAAAAAGGTTTTAGCAATAACTTTTGGCTAAGAAAATGGTTTTTCTGAAGAAATGGATCGCCTAGTACTGAAACCAAAAACGCCGTTCATTCTTCGAAGCACTTCTTTCTACGGGATTGTACTAAGATTTAGGTCTTACCGAATCATGATACTTCTACGCTTGCTGAGTACCCTTTTCATCGTCTCGATTCAGGCTGTAGTCTGGGGACAAGTACAGTCAAAGGTAGTGGCCCCTACCGCCTTGCCTTCCGGCCTTTTGTATAAGGGAAAGCCCTTGCAGGCCCTTCAGTTTCAGGATCAAACGGGCAATTACGTAGCCCTTACTACCGAAACTACTACGTTGGAAGATCAGGCTCATCTTGCTGCGTATGTGTATACGTCAAACGGTTCAATGCTCTGGCAATTACGCGATGGCATAAGCGATTGTCCGCTGGATCGGGTCGCTGTCTTTGTTCCCGGTTCTTTTAAAGTTACGGATCTAGACAAAAATGGAAAGGCGGAAGTATGGGTAGCGTATCGGATCGGTTGCCGGGGAGACGTGAGTCCCAGTGAGCTAAAAATCATCATGCACGAAGGCACTACGAAATACGCGATGCGGGGTATGGGCAAACTGAAAGTGGGCCATGCCGTACAACCCGACGGCGGAACCATTACCAGCAATGGCTTTCGAAAGAGTACGTTTGAAAGGTACGCCGAGCAGCTATGGAAGGCCTATCTGGTGGAAGTGATGGAATAAGACTAGGGCGTCTTCGAGAAAAATCGGTCTTTAAGCACTTGCCAGATCACGTACAAAACGAGGAGTATACCCAGCCACCGATACCGCTGAAACCAGTCCTGCCCGTACGCTCCTCGGGCCTGCCAGCGTTCGTTGGCGGATACGTCTAGCTCTCGTATCACGTATTCATTGAGACCGGAAATACTTACTTTTCCACGAATGGTTTTTCGGTTTTTCAACCAGAAATAGCTACTTCGGGAGGCTTCCAGAGGGATCGGTTTCTGATTCATCCGTAACGTAACTTGGGTATGGACGAAGCCCGCTCGTCCGGCAAAAACTTTTTCGACGGCACCGATTGGCCACTGTTGTTCAGTACCGGGTCGCGTAGCCACACTCCAGAGCAGATCCAGTTTTTTGACGGTGAAATAGGCGGATAGAACGTAAAAACCGCCGATGGCGAAACTGATGAGCACATTACCGTACCACGGCCATTCGAGGATAGGCAGGAGCCGAAAGAGGGTGTATACGGCCAATGGCAAGACCGCCACACCGGCAACGAGTGCCACCGTACCGGAATCCGTAAACGTGTACAAATCCAGAAAATAGTCGATACTGACGTGAACCATCAGAACCAAGATCCCGTATCCAAGCAAGAATCCAGTGGCGAAACGATGCATACGGGTACTATTAAGACGGATTCAGGTTAGATCAGAACGTGAATGAATGCCGGAAAGGGATGGCTCCCAAACCGACGTACTTTTCCTAAAACCTAATCCATGTTTCGATTGTTTTTATCCAAGCATGGCCCAACAAATCAAAGCAATCCATTGTCCGCATTGCAGCAGTACGCTCAAAATTGAGCTTAGACCCAACCTATTTCAGTGCCAGAATTGCCGTACGGAATACTACCTGGAGAGCAACGATACCCATGTGTATCACCACTACGATCCGGTGCCGCCTCGGCCCAGCTCCGCACCACCGGGGAACGGGCGGCTGCCGATGTTTCTGCTGCTTGGTATTATTGCGGGAATTTTGGTCGTGTATGGTATCGTGATTGGTTTTCAATCCAAAAAAGCAACCACGTATGTGGTTTCTACGTATAAGCCGCCCCGCATGTACTACGACAGCTTCGTGTACACCAACGCCCTCACGGGCGACCCGGTCTATCTGCGTTTGGGAACAGATCCTATCGACCAGGGAAACGGTACCGGAAAGCAGGAAGTACACGCTCAGTTTAATCGGGTAACGGACGGAAAATTATTGATAGATCGCGTAATCGCTGACGAAACGTTTGGTACAAAGCGGTGTGCTCTGGATTTCAAAACCTACGCTCCCCATCTGATCTACGCCATTGGTTGTAGTACGCAATTGGTACAACTGGATGTCGAGCATAATGAGTTAAAGGAAGTTACGCAAGAAGTTTTTAAAGACTTCCCTGCCCTGAGTTCAGGCGTAGCCCGACTGGACTTTGATTACGCTAAAGCGATGATCAAGGTGATGAACAACGAAGGGAAAAGCTATTACTACTTTCCAACGATTCAGCGACTGGTAGAAACAGTGGAGCAGGCGGAGCTGGTATGGAAAACGGAGTTCGACCGTCATTTCTTTGAATTCGGTTATTTGGGTGGTCCCTTCGATGAGAACCGGGAGTATCAGCTCATCGAAACGAACTATTCCAAAACTACGGGTGAAGTAAAGCGGCAAAATCTGACCCCCGGAAGAAAATACTTTGCTCCGAAAATTCTGTATCAGGATGACAAAGCATTACTAATTGTAGTCAATACGACAGCCGCCCCCAATCCGCCCATCACGATTCAGCGAATCGATGTACAAACGGGAGAAATTTTGTGGGCCTTAGCACCCGACACCTACACCTTGTATAGCACGGCGAAATGTAAGCAGGGATTTGCCATCGAGTACCGCCGAGGTCCGGAAGCGGATTACGTCCACGGCGTGTTAGTGGTATCGCCAGCGGGAAAGGTGATTCACGACTATAAGCTCTCCCGCATGGAATAAAGGCTAGGTTAAGCGTAGGGTTTATAAGGTTCCAGGTACTAACCTTGAATCGGAATACCTGGAACGGAACTACTACCGTATTTTAATCAACTCAACGGGGTAAAACCTCATTCAATGCTTTTTCCAGTACCGCTCGTGCGACGGGTTTGGTCAGGTACTCATCCATGCCCGCAGCCAGACACCGTTCGCGTTCGCCGGGTAAGGTTCCCGCGGTAAGGGCTAAGATCGGTGTATGCGTACCCCTCGAAGCCTCCAAGGCCCGGATCGCCTGCGTAGCTTCGTAGCCATTCATTTCCGGCATTTGGATATCCATTAGAATCAGGTCCGGCTGGTAATTTTGATACGCTTTCACGCCCTGAAAGCCATCCTTTGCTTCGTAAAGTTTCAGATCGGGTCTGAGGGAGCCGATGAGCTTTTTAGCCAATAAAAGGTTGACCGGATTATCTTCCACAATCAGTACGGAAAAGCTTTTTGATAAGTCTTGTTCCGACGCGACAGCAGTATCCGTAGCAGGAGTGCGGGGAGGTTCAAACAAGCTTGAAAGTACGCTAAACAATTGATGCGTTCGTACGGGTTTAATCAGTCGCTGGGCCACCTGTAAATCCGGCGAAATACGTTGCAACTGCTCATCGTCGGAAGAGCTGTACATGATCACAAAGGGTTGTTGAGCTTTGCGACTGTACGTTCGCAGTTGCGTCAAGGTATCCAAGCCGTTGAGCGAAGGCATGTGGTAATCCAGGATGATCACATCAAAATCCTGACGAGCGGCTAACGTTAGAGCCTCTATTCCGTCTTTCGCCTGCGTACTGGCAATATTTTCCAGCAGAAGCATTCGTTCCAGGATGAGCCGATTACTGGCATTATCGTCCACAATCAATACGGAGCGGATCGCTTTTAAGTTAGGCCAGGTTTTACGGGGCTGGGATTCAACCGGTACGTCCAGGTCAAAGCTGAAGGTGCTGCCCTGATTGGGCGTACTCTCCAGAACGAAAACACTGTTCATCAGTCGTAAGAGGCGGCTTGAAATGGTCAGTCCTAAGCCTGTACCACCGAATTTTTTCGTGGTGGAAAGGTCTTCCTGCGTGAATGCTTCGAAGATTTTCTGCTGATTTTCAAGGGCAATACCCACGCCCGTATCGCGAACGGAAAAGCGTAAAGTAGCCTGGTTACCTTGGGTTTTGATCACATGAATACTCAACTCAATTTCACCGCTGAGGGTAAATTTAACGGCATTTCCCAGCAGATTGACCAGGATTTGTCGTAAACGAACACCATCGATCCAAATCCAGCTTGGTACCGCAGGGTCAATATTGAGGAGAACTTCCAACCCTTTTTGGTGGGCTTGCGAAGTGATGATCGTTAGGGCCTGCTCGGTAAGCTGCCAGACATTTATTTTATCGGGATTGAGGGCCAGTTTACCCGCTTCGATTTTTGAAAAATCGAGAATGTCACTGATGATGTCCAGTAGGGAATTGGCCGATTGGAGGACCATTTGCTGGTACTGTACTTGCGTCTCGTCAAGTTGGGATTTTAGTAAAAGTTCCGTAAAGCCGATAACCCCATTCAGGGGAGTGCGGATTTCGTGGCTCATATTGGCCAGAAACTCCGATTTAGCCCGGCTTGCTGCTTCGGCCTGCTGGCGGGCTTTTTCGGTTTCGGCCTGGATTTGTTTGCGATCATCAATGTCCTGAAACGTTCCAAATACCCGTACGCACTGTCCTTTCACAAATTCAGTCCGGCCCTTTGATCGCACCCATTTGAGTTGGCCCGTTGCCGTTCGGATACGGGCTTCCAAATCCCAGGGGATACCCGTTTGTATGGTCTGTTGCAAGGCCTTCAAAATTAGCTCTTGGTCTTGAGGCGTGGCATAAAAACTAAGTGCGGCAGCTAGGGTTGGTTCAACCTCCGGAGGCATTTCATGTATTTCTTTCGTAACCGAAGACCAGTAGAGTTGCTCGTTGGGCAGACTTAATTCCCAGCCTCCGACTTTGGCCATCCGGCCCGTATCTTCCAAAAACTGTTGCGTTCGTAATAACTCTACCTGAGCGGCTTTCTGCTCGGTAATGTCCTGGGTAGTACCAATGAGGCGTTCACACGTGCCATTTTTAAATTCAGCTCTTCCCTGACTTCTAATCCACTTGCGATTACCCTTCGCGGTTAAAATCTCGCCCTCGAAATCCCAGGTACTATTCGTGTCTCTCGCATGCAGAAGAATATCCCTAGCCTGCTGACGGAGGTTTACATCCGTAAAAGCTTGAAAAACGCTGTCAGTATCCAAAATCTCACTCTGCTCTACCTCGTAAATGGCCTGAGCTTCCAAAGAGCGATATACTTTCTCCGTACTAACGATGTACTCCCAGCCTCCCACGCGAGCGATCTGAGCCGTATGTTCTAAAAGTTGTTGGGTCCGTAGTAAAGCTTCTTCCGCCTCTTTACGATCCGTTATGTCATCACTGGTCCAGACGATTTCTCCGCTTACTTCGTGCCGATTTGCCTGCGTTTGCATCCATAAATAATGACCATCCTGGTGCCGTAGTCGCTGAATCAGGCGGGCTCGTCCCGACGTATTCGCTTGTTCCATAGCCTCCCAGGACGGAGCAACATCTTCCGGATGAATAAAGGCCTCTAAGGGTTGCCCTAAACAGGATTCTACCTCATAGCCCAACACGCGAGTCCAGACCGGAGCTAAATACGTAATCAAGCCTTTGGGCGTACTCATGAAAAAAATATCACTCATACTGGAAAGCAAAACCGATAAATCGGCTTCGGTTCTTACACTTTCAGAAACGTCACGGCCTAAAAAAAGAATTTCTGATACCGGACGATCTTGCCCATCCGTCAAGCCCAGGTAGGTCCATTCGTAAGCTTTTACCAGATTGGGATAGATTCTTTTTCTTAATAAAATCGTAATGGGGACTTCCGGTTGTTGGATGCAGGCTTGGTATGTTTCATGTCCAATGGGCAAATCTTCTTCGATGACATCTTCACTGGCCAATCGGCCCATCAGGTATTCCGGGGTGTGCCCTAAAACTTTGGCGTAATACTCACTCACAAAAGTGTATCTGCCTTCTAGGTCCGTCTTGGCAATGTATAGAACTTCGCTATTGGTAATGTACTGGTAGAGTAGCGACTCCTGACGGGCTTTTAATTCGGCTTCTTTTTCTTTCGTTATGTCTATGTGCGAGACTAGCATGCGGATCGCTTTACCCGATTGGTCACGCAACGCAATACCCCGGCAGCGAATCCATACCAAGGAGCCATTTTTATGCAAATACCGAATAATGGCTTCAAACGGTTGCGAGGGGTCCGCTAGATGGCTCTGCAATGACTGTTGAACTAATTTGACATCGTCCGGATGAATCAGGGTTCGCCAGCCTTGGAAAATTTCAGGCATCTCGTCAGGCTGATAACCTAACGTTTCCCAAAAGGTATGATTCATCCACTGATTGTCAGGATTAACTAAATCCCAGGTCCAGATGCCCGCATCTTGAAAAAAATCAAAAATGCGGTCATCGTTCACTAGTAATTTCAAAAGTTCTTGTCTCAGATAATGCATTTGGCGGGTAACTTATAGCTTGCGTACAAGCACCAAGATAAGTCTATTTGGTCTTATATAAGTATAAAAAGACGAGGTTAACTCTTTTTCTAGGCTTGAGGTAGTGGATTTTTTTTTAGGGTACTCATTCGTGTGTGGGCAAGCTTAAGGAACGACTTTTGAAATACTGTAAAAAGTTGATTAATCTACCAAAGATGTAAAGGGCTTTCGTAGGGTAAGAAGGCTGATTCAACGATTGAGTTGACCCGTCCAACGATTACCGTTGTTACATTCTTATCGGTAGTTATAGTTTTGTCAACAGACACAAACGCTACGGTCATGAAAGTAAATATTGGTATTCCCGAACCCCATACGCACGCCGTATCTGCTCAGTTAACCAAGGTTTTAACCGATGAGTATCTGCTTTACACGAAAACCCGTAATGCCCATTGGAATGTAACCGGCGATGATTTTCACGCCATGCATCTCTTCTTCGAAACGCAGTATCGGCAATTGGATGAACTCGTCGATAGTGTAGCCGAACGCATTCGTCAGATTGGTCATTACGCCCCCGCCAGTATGAAAGTGTTTCTGCAATTAACGCACCTGACGGAATACACCGAACATACCAATGATGGTCGGGGGTTTATGAAAGATTTGCTGGCTGATCATGAAAGTATCATTGCCTTTCTACGGGGTAACATCGTACCCTTTGCGGAGCAATACAAAGATTACGGAACCAGTGACTTCATTACGGGTCTGATGGAAAAACACGAACAAATGGCCTGGATGTTGCGGTCCTATTTCCGTTAGATTATCCTTTTTTTACTGAGCCAGTAACGCAGGAGGCAATTTTGCGGGTGAAAAGAACGAGCATCGTAGGGAATCAAATATATTTGAAAGCAACAACCGAATCCCCGCTATGACCGGCCTAATTGTCGACGATAATGCCATTGCCAGATCCATTCTGAGTCAGCTCGCCAAGCAGGTAAATGGCCTGACGATCGTAGGAGAGTATTCCAATGCAATGGATGCGTATAATCACCTGCAACAACAGGAAGTAGACTTACTATTTCTGGATATTGAAATGCCTGAAATGACGGGTTTGGAGTTAACCCGAAATTTAGTAGGCCAAAATCTGGTTATCGTATTTACGACTTCAAAAAAGGAGTACGCACTGGAGGCGTTTGAACTGAACATTGCCGATTATCTGCTAAAACCCGTTACGCCGGCTCGGTTCATTCAGGCGATTGCCAAAGCAAAATCCATTGTCGATAGCAAACGGGAAAACGTGCACTATGAAAACGATGAGTTTTTGTTTATCCGGGATACCACGATCATTCGACGATTGCGTTTCGAAGATATTCTGTACGCGGAAGCCATGGGGGATTATGTAAAGTTTTATACAGCCCAGAAAATGTTTGCCATTCACGGGAAACTGAAAACGGCGGAAGAACGACTACCTTCCACCCAATTTATCCGGATTCATCGGTCCTACATTGTGTCCGTCAATAAAATTGATACGCTTCAGGATGGCGGCGTGACGATTGGGGATAAATTTCTGCCCGTAGCCGATGCGTACCGAAAAAGCCTTAATGCTCGAATGAATGTGTTTTGATCTCCTTTAGAAAAGGTCAATGTATAAACGTAATGGAGTTATCATCATGCCTACCCAGAGCTTCCAATGACAATTATTTCTTCGGTAATGGGTAATAAGCGTTTCGCCTATTTCATTTTTCTGGCCTTCATTGCCGGGACTGTTTTGCTCTTGGCTTTACAAATCAATTCAACCCGAAACACGGTAAAGCTGATTAATACGAATGCAACGTTGCTCAAAGAGCTGCGTGCCGGGAATTACCTCCGCGAAATAGATCGGGATATTTTAAGCGTCGAAAGTCGTATCAGGGCATCCATTGCTACCAATGATACCTCGCACCTAAAAGGGGTGGACGAGAATATCGATAAGGTGGAAATGTTCCTGGATTCGCTTTCAACCAACACGACGGATACGGCCGTTCACCGCATGATCCGGCGATTGAGCGTGCTGGCACTGGAAAAGAAAAGCACCAAGGAAAGGCTGTTGAATCGTTTTCTGGTACAGGGAAACATGAATGAAACCAGCTCAATCGTCAATCCCCGAGCCCGGAAAATCTCGGACGAGATCACGGCGACAACGGCTAAAATCTACGAAAGCCGGCAGTACGAAATGATGCAACTGAGTCAGGAAAGTGAAGAGCGGGGTAACAAGGCCCGCTGGTATGATCTGGCGATTCTGATTTTACTGTTCGCGGGTGGCGGGGTCATTTGTTTGTTTATTGTCCGACAGTTTCAGCGACAAAATCAGCTGATCCAGGAGTTGAATGAGTCGGAGAAGAAAGCATCCGTTGCTGCTCAGGCTAAGGAAAATTTTCTGGCGAATATGAGCCACGAGATCCGTACGCCCCTGAGCGGTATGTTGGGCTTCACCAATTTACTGCAAAAAAGAAAACTGGATACTGAATCCATGGCGTTCGTGCATTCCATTCAGAAGTCAGGCGAAAGTCTGCTGGCCATCATCAATGAGATTCTAGATTTATCCAAAATCGAGGCCGGAATGATGCGGATTACGCCTGGGGTGTTCAGCGTGAGTGGATTAGTACATTCCATTCAAACCTTATTCGGCGAACGACTGAAAGAAAAAGGGTTACAACTGTACGTAACCATCGATCCTTCCATTCCCGACACGCTAATCGGTGATGCTACCCGGCTTACGCAAGTCTTAGTCAACCTGATCGGTAATGCCATCAAGTTTACGCAGCAAGGCCATATCAGTATTGACGTATATAATAAATCGTTAGGGAATAAGGCCATTCAACTGGGCTTTCGAATTACGGATACCGGAATCGGCATTGAAAGTGAAAAACTGGAAGAAATCTTCGATCGGTTTAATCAGGGCGAAGCCTCGACCACCCGGAATTATGGCGGTACGGGTTTAGGCCTGTCCATCGCTAAAAATCTCATTTTCTTACAGCAGGGGACGATTACGGTTCAGAGTAAACCGGGAAAAGGTACCACCTTCGACTTTTACATTCCATACGAAGTGGCCGAAGAGCAATTGGATCAAAAGCCCGTTTCGGAGGCTATTTATTTGAAAGACAAAACCTACATGCCGCTGTCTATTCTGGTTGTTGACGATAATGCGACGAATCAGAGTCTGATGAAGCATTTGTTGCTACAATGGAATGTAGCTTTTGACGTGGTAAGTAACGGTTTAGAGGCCCTGGAAAAGCTGCGGGATAGTACCTACGATTTGATATTGATGGATATTCAGATGCCACACATGGATGGCTATACGGCTACCCAGCAGATCCGGGAAGTGCTTCAACTGGAGATACCTATTATTGCCATGACGGCCCATGCGATGGCGGGGGAAAGGGAAAAATGCCTTAGTCGAGGGATGAATGAATACATTTCCAAGCCGATCAATGAAGAGGAACTTTTTAATGTAATCTCGCGATTCGGCTTTTTGAAACCGAAACAGCCCGTAACAATTTCCGAACGTATTCCGGGTTCGTACGAAAAGATTGATCTGAGTTACATGCGATTAATCAGCGGTGGCGACCAAAATTTTGAGAAAAAGGTAACCTTGCAATTCATCGAGGAGGTACCCCAGGCTCTAAAGCAATTGATGCAGGCGTATCAGTTGGGGGATTATCCCTTAGTCAATCACATAGCTCACGATTTAAAGACCAGCGTTTCGATGATGGGGATACTGCCCTTGCTGGAAAACCAACTGGATTTTCTGGAACATCAAACCCAGCCTGTCCCGGAGACACTACAGATACTACAGGAAATTCAGACCATTCTTGAAACTTCCCTGAAAGAGGCCATGCATTTCTACGCCAATCACCCTTAGTAGCTCTGCGTATTTGCCCAAAAGCCCCGCTGTCCTGCGACATCCGGGGCTTTTTTATGCTGAACGATCCGGCTCTTGATTTCAACGATTGCTTTTGCCTGTTCAACGATTCATCCTGGGTTCAGACCTAGAAGAGCGGTACTTTTAATTCAGAAAACAAAAAAACCTCTTATCTAATCTATCATGGCTCAGGAAAAAATTAGTTTTAAATACGAACTGGAGAAAAAAGAACCTCGCCTCGGTGATGGTGGGATTACCCGGGGAGCATCCGTAGTTGATTTTCCGGCATCGGTCGGTTTGGCGGGTGTGTCCATGCGACTGGACCCCGGAGCCATGCGGGAACTACACTGGCACGCCAACGCCGCCGAATGGGCCTACGTTATCTCGGGGAACCTTCGCACTACCGTAGTTGATCCGCAAGGCAATACACACGTAGACCTTTTTTCGCCGGGGGACGTCTGGTACTTTCCCAGGGGATACGGACACGTGCTTCAGTGCATGGGTACGGAGCAGTGTCACTTCATTCTCATTTTCGATAATGGTAACTTCTCTGAAGACCACACCTTTAGTATTACTGACTTTGTTTCTTCGGTACCGCCTGAAATAGCCGCCCAAAATCTGGGGATCAGCGTGGAAGAGGTAGGCAAGCTTCCGCACAAAGAAGTCTACTTCGCTCAGGGGCAAGTGCCGTCCGTCAGCTCAGGCATCGGATTGCCAAGCCCTACCGCCACGTTGACTTCCCCACACCGGTATCCACTGGGAGCCCAGCAGCCCCGTGTCGTTCCGGGAGGTGGAACCCAGCGAGTCGTAACGCAGGCTGACTTCCCCATTGCCAAAACAATTACTGGAACGGTGTTCGAAATCGAACCCGGTGGGTTACGCGAACTCCATTGGCATCCGAACGCGGATGAATGGCAGTATTTCATTCAGGGCAAGGCCGAAATGGGCGTATTCTTGGCGGAAGGAAACTTCGTTCGGGATGACTTTGAAGCGGGAGATGTGGGATACGTACCCATGGGTGCGGGCCATTACATTAAAAACACCGGAGATACCAAACTGATTGTATTACTCGGGTTCAACAGTGGCCACTATGAAGCCATCGATTTGAGTATGTGGCTAAAGGGCAACCCAGCAGATCTACTGGAAGGTAATTTCGGAGTAGGGGCGGAAATCGTGAATCAATTCCCGCATACGCAGAAATTCCTGATTCCCTAAACTATGCAAGCGTCACTGGCGGCTCAGCAACGACTGGCCGTTATTATGGCCCTTCTGGCAGGATTCATCGATGCGGTGGCTTTCCTGCAATGCAAAACGTACGTATCGTTCATGAGTGGCAATACGACCCAGGCTGGTTTTTCGATTACTCAAGAAAAATACGGCATCGTGCTTACCTGTATGACGGCCATAGTAAGTTTTACGACGGGCGTATACGCGGGAACTTACGCCTTGATTGGCGAAGGTGAACGTACTCGAATTAGACTCTTCCGGGTAATTTCCGGCATTCTGTTTTTTTATGTATTTTTATCGCACGTCCTTACCATCGCCCAAACGATCTCCGTTGGAGTCATTGCTTTCGCGATGGGGCTGATGAATACCCTCATTACTGCAGTGGGAAAACAAGCGGTCAATACCGATTTTGTAACGGGTACGCTTAGTACCATTGCCCGCCAGATGGCTTTGTTTACTACGGCAAAAAACTTTGCTGATAAGCAGCAAAGCAAAAAGAATGCTTTGCGTCTGTTACTGATATGGCTGGGTTTTATCGGAGGAGCGGGGCTGGCAGTAGTTTGTTTGCAGACCTTTCATTCCTGGGTATTGTGCGTACCAGCTGGGGCCTTATGGTTTTTGTCGTATACCTATACTCGTTTGTGAAGTAATTAACCTACGGGCCAACACCTTATCTCAACCTCTACTGCTTATGTTAACTGTTCATGACAAAGCCCCGGATTTCACTTTGTATGCCACCCCCGATCAGAAAGTTAGTCTGAGTGAATTTAGAGGTAGTAATGTGGTCCTGGCCTTTTACCCCGCTGACTGGAGTCCCGTATGCAGTGACCAGATGGCCTTGTACAATGAAATGCTCAAGTATTTTAAAAAGTACAATGCTCAAATTTTGGGTATTTCGGTAGATAGTAAGTGGTGCCATCTGGCTTTTTCTCAATCCAGAAATTTACACTTCCCCCTACTGGCCGATTTTGAACCGAAGGGAGACATCTCTAAGCAATACGGAGTCTATAACGAGGCCGAGGGTGAATGCGATCGGGCTCTTTTTGTCATTGATAAGGACGGCGTCATTGCCTGGAGTTATCGGTCACCGACGGCGATAAATCCCGGTGCCGATGGAATTTTGGACGCTCTGGAATCTCTAACCAATCACTAGCCATGCAATTAAAACCATCCGTTAGCAGTCAAGACCACGCAATCGGTAAGGCAGACGCCAATTTGGTAATCGTCGAATATGGGGATTACCAATGCCCTTACTGCGGAGCGGCGTATCCGGTTTTGAAAGAATTAATGCGTGAATTCGGGGATCAAATCAAGTTCGTATTCCGCAACTTTCCCTTGTCTGAAATTCACCCCTTTGCTCGTCCAGCCGCACTCGTAGCCGAGGCCGCCGCGTTGCAGGGAAAATTCTGGGAAATGCACGACGCTATTTACGAAAACCAATCATCATTAAGTACCGACTTTCTGTTTGAGCTGGCTGAAAAACTAGGCCTGGATCAAACAAAACTTCAACATGATTTAAAGCAGGATTCGTTGGAAGATCGAGTAGACGCCGATTTTGAAAGTGGGATGCACAGTGGGGTCAATGGTACCCCTTCCTTCTTTGTAAACGGCCAGAAATTTAACGGCGGAGCAGAAAATTTGCTGGATCTCATTCGATCAAACGCTAGCTAGAAATAGGGTCCTTCTTCCCAATACATATTGCTGGTTTGTAAAAAAGCTTGTAGTAAGCCGCGTCAATTTCTAGTATCTTCTGAGTAGTGAACAACCTTTTAAACCCAAAAACCATGAGTAAGTTAACGCTTAAAGACGGTACCGAAATCTATTACAAAGACTGGGGAACGGGTCAACCCATCGTGTTTCACCACGGCTGGCCCCTGTCGAGTGATGATTGGGATGCTCAATTAATGTTTTTCCTCGAAAAGGGATTCCGGGTGATTGCCCATGATCGTCGGGGACACGGCCGGTCTACGCAAACCGATACCGGCAACGACATGGATACCTACGCAGCCGATGTCGCCGAGCTTACTACTTTTCTTGATTTGAAAGATGCCATCCACATCGGGCATTCCACGGGTGGAGGTGAGGTCATTCGGTACGTAGCCAAGTACGGAAGAGATCGCGTAGCCAAAGCGGTTTTGATCAGTGCCGTAACGCCCGTCATGGTTCAAAGCGAGAATAATCCCGATGGCGTACCCTTATCGGTTTTTGATGAAATCCGGGAGGGAACGGCCACAAAGCGACCCCAGTATTTTAAAGATTTTACGACGGCTTTTTACGGATACAATCGTGAAGGAGCGAACGTTTCGCCGGGCATTCAGGATAACTGGTGGCGACAGGCCATGATGGGCGGGATCAAAGCTCATTATGACTGTATCAAAGTGTTTTCAGAGACGGATTTTACGGAAGACTTAAAAGCGGTGGACATTCCCGTTCTGGTGCTCCACGGCGAAGACGATCAAATCGTGCCGATCCATAACTCAGCGGAAAAAGCGGTGAAACTGCTCAAAAACGGAAAACTCATTACCTACCCAGGATTTCCGCACGGTATGCCTACAACTGAAGCCCCCACGATCAATGCAGATATACTGGCGTTCATCCAAGCGTAACGGAAGTCCATATTCTTCTTAGTCTAGTTACCTACGGGCTAATCAATAAAAAGCTGTCTCCCTTTCGAAAGGGAGACAGCTTTTTATTGATGTTCGTACGAAAGAGTACTAGAAAATACCGATGTAGTGGTTACCAGCTTTATTTACCAGTTTAGCCCCTTTGGTTATGGCACCGGACGTACGGTTAATGATGTAGATATTGCCATCTTTTCCTACGGGAGTGAAGGCAATGTATACTTCGTCTCCGCTCACCAGAATGCCCTGATACTGACCAAAATCAAGACCATCTTCGTAAGGCAAATCTACTTTCGTAGCCGTTTTCGCGTTCAGATCCAAACGAGCTACGTAACCCTGATCCGAACCATCCTGGCTGTACAAAGCATACGCGATGCCATTACCCGCGTATTTCCAGCAATCCACGTACACGTTTTTCACGCCCAAAGCAGCGTCTAAGCTGAATACATAGGAGTTGTCGTATTCGTTACTCTGGTTGATTTTCAGAATGTGCGAACCTTTTGAGTCGCGTTGCGTCGCCTGATAAATGTTACCATCATCCGCTAAGAATGAGTTGTGGCTACGGTAACCGCTGTTATCACCAAAACCTACGGTTGACGTAATTACCTTCGGATTTTCCAGGGAAGGATAATCAACAATCACGGCTTTACTTCCCAGACGCGTAAAGTTTGATTCGGTAGTACCCGTGGCTGGGTTTCTTTTCTGCATCCAGGTACCCACGATGAGTTTATTCTGAGCTTTGTTCAGTACGGGAGCGTCCAGACGGAAAATGGTGTGACCCTGTAATTCTTCAGCCGCCGTTAAAGGAATCTGATACTGTTTGTAACCCGTAATCAAAACGTCTTGTAAATTCAGAGCCAGGATCGTCGCCGTACCCCGGAAATACGCGAAGGGAGCCGATGGCGTAGGTCCACTCGAAGCATTATTAGCCGTCGGCGTCGTTACGTTTACGGCAATACCCGTTTTGTCACCATCGAAAAGCTTCACCCAGCGTGGGGTTGCACTCGCGTACTGCGAGATGTTTACCGTTACATCTTCCTGCGTGTATTTGCCAGCTCCTTCTACTTTATAGCGGGCAAATTCTCCGCCATTATCACCGTTATAAGCAATGTTGAAAAGCGTCTTGCCATCTTCGGAAGCTTGTAAACGAGCGGTACGCGTTGATTTTACACCGAAACCATTATCGTAAACACTGATGGATACATTCGGATTTTTGGCATCCTCCTTACTTACGGAATAGACCATCGTACCCCCGTTGCCATCACCGGGCGTAGTGCCCATCAAGGCTCCCGCTACCGTAATCCAACGATCCGCATTAGGGTCGGTTTCTGGGTCGGTACCCGTATTACTATCCTTACAACCCGTCAGGGCAACCGTCATCAAAAGACCGGCTAACAGGGAAAGATTCAGACCTTGTTTTCTCATGGAAGCGATTGATTAAAAATTGTTTATAGTGTAATTTAACTTCAGGTAAAAGGCTCGTCCGGGCTTCTGAACGGCGAAATTGTCGTACGCCTGTCGGTCGAACATATTCTTGATGTCGGCACTCACGATGAAGCGTTTGTTAGGGAACATGTAACTCGCTCCCAGATCCTGGATGTACTGACGCGGGGTGCGGAAATCCTCAATGATCATCCAGGTGGTGTAAAACCGCTCTACGAAACGAAATCCGTAATACACATTCAGTCTTGCATTTGACTTCAGCACATTTTTGAAAGAATACTGAACCGTACTGTTAATAGTGAAGAAAGGCTCATTGGGCAACTGGCGACGGTAGTAATCATATTCCCGACCATTCGGGTCGTACTGCATATTGAAGACCGAATTGAACTTCGAGGCACTCAGTCCAACGGTCAGGTTATTGTTATAGATGTAGTTACCCTCGACTTCGAAACCAATCGATTTCGTCTTGCCCAGGTTTTCGAAAGGATCAGTTTGTACGGCATCGTTCAGACGCGGGTTCACTCGTTGGACAATCTTATCCCGGGTATCCCGAATGAAACCGGAAACAGCAAAGTTGTACTTGTGTGATCCGGATGTGTACGTTCCGGCTCGGAAACCCACGTTGAGGTTATTACTGGTTTCCGGACGGATTCCGAAGTTCTCTACAATGTTTTCGCCCGGACTACCAAAGACTTCATTTTCAGAAGGAAGGCGTACCGCCCGTTCGGCGGAAGTAAGTAGGTACAGATTAGGGATAACCGCGTAGGAAAGAGCCGCTCCGTAACCAGTTGTCGTTTTGTTACTCGACGTGCGGTTTTCCCGCCGGTTGTTTTCTACCAGTACAGGATCCATGCGGTCGATTTTCTGTTGGTAATATTTACCGAAAATGTTCGCTCGTAACTTGGAATTCAGTGCTTTCAGTTCGTACGCTACCGAAGTGATATTTTTGGCCAGATTACGGGTTCCGATAAATTCCCGCTCAAGTACGGATCGCATGAAATCCTGCTGATCCCGGTCAATGTTGTAGTAGATTTGGTTGACAACCAAGCGGTGGTTCTTGTGAAAATCATAGTTTACCCCCGCCCGGAAGGTCGTCACGTTTCGGTTGATGTGATTGATGGTAGGAGCACCCTGCTGAGCACCCGTAGGACGCAAAATGGGTCTGCCGTCGAGGCCGACGCTACGCTCGCCGTACCAGTTGTAATTCCATTTCACCGTATCCACAACCACCTGTTTCCGCATACTCGACATCCCGCTTACGGTTAACTCCAATCCCTTTACCACGAAGTTTTTCTTGCGGTAATTCAGGCTGAACACGTGGGCTTCGGATTCCGTAAAACGTCCTTTGTAGGGAATGGACATGTACGTTCCGTGCTGTACTTCCTTATAATCGCTGGAGCCATTGTAGCCAATGAAAAACTGATCGGCCCATTTTACATCCGTGAAACCCAGTTCAATCTGGCCGCCAACGGAGCGATACGAATCATTAAAGCGACGAGCCCGAACGTAATCATAACGACCATTCGGAAGAATATTCCGAACGAATTTTCCCCACACTTCATAATCATTGTCCGAGTAATTATAGAAGCCCGAAGCTTTTACGGTAAACCCACTTTTGGCCGACCGATGCGTACCGCTGACATTGGCCTGTAGCGTATTGAAGGAACCGTACGAAACCGAGGCCGTGAGGTTATTACTCATCCCTTTTTTCAAGATCACATTAATGGCTCCGCCCAGGGCATCGTCAGACAAATGAGCCGGAATGACGCCCTTGTATACTTCAATTCGCTCGATTAAGGCCGGGGGAATGCTGTTCAAACTGAAGGAAGCTCCGTAGGTGGAAATAGGAATGCCGTCAATAAATATACGTACCGACTCACCCGACATGCCGTTCAAGTTGTACGTTACTGCCGAACCCAGACCCCCGTTCTGACGAACGCGTACCCCAACGGTGCGATCCAGCATTTCGTTGGTTTGAAAATTGCGGGTGGCGACATCCTTGGTCTCGATTACGTTGACCGCAAAGCCCTGGGTTTCCAGCTCTTTTTTTTCGGTTTTGTGGGTCACCTGCACTTCGGCCAGATCCTGTACGGCCTTGTTAACGAGAACGGATACGCTGTGGGACGATTTATGGACGCTGAGTTTTAAACTCCTGGGTTGGATTTCTACCGATGTAATCAGAATCTCCTGGTGTCCATAGGGTACGTTCTTTAGCTCGAAACCGCCCTGCTGATCGGACATGGTTACTACGTTGCTATTCTTAATGCGGACCGTGACATGCTCTACGCCGGTACCTCCTTCGAAATGAATATTGCCTTTCACGGTAGCGACCTGAAGTGGGGTGGTTTGAGCAAAAGCCAAACCACTGGCCAGCAGTAAGCACACCAGATAAATATATTTCATGCGTGGTAAAATTTCAATGGGATGTTATTTAGACCAAGACTAAATAAATGGTGGTGCGAAAATATAAAAACGGGATTAAAATTCCGAACGCCGTTTTTAAAAATGCTAAAGATTACAATGAAGCGAGTAAGGAAATCAGTAGCGGTTGTTAGTCTGTATGTCAGGTTGCCATTCGTCTGGTGATGTACTTCTACGAATGACTGATCTTATACAATGAATGCCTTTTGTTTTGACTATTTGTAGTATGTAATCTATTGATAAATAGGGATTTGTATTTGATAATGAAATTATTGATACTTTATTTATTACTTGAATAACAGATAATGAAAGACGTAAAATTTCGAGAAAAGAGACCTGACAAGAACACACTTCCAGCCGTGACGGCAAGTAAAAAGCGAAGCTAAAAAATGATGGGGAAGTTTTAATTTTAATCAAAAACCAGCTTTTTTAGACTAACTTCAGTTTAATATATATTAAAATTTGTTTAATGATTTCTATTGATTCCTAGGGTTTCAACCTGCTTGGTTGGGTAAGCATGCTTTTGCAAGGGTACTTAGGGAAGTCTTCCGGGAACATGGTAAGGTTGCATTCATCTTCTGAGAGAGTTCTCCGGTAAGAGCTTTTTCTGAACCAACAAAAAAGCCCGGATTCAACTGAATCCGGGCTTTTTGTCAGCGTACTCGCTTGACGAATGTATTAATTCCAGCCGCCTCCTAAGGCCTGATAGATATTCACCATGGCATTAAGTTGCTGCTTTTTGGTCTCGATCAGTTCAAACCGTGATTCCAGAGCATCCCGTTGGGTAAGCAGTACCTCCATGTAATCCGCCCGGGTCGATTGGAACAAATCATTGGAGATATCAATCGACTGCGTGAGGGCTTGTACTTCCTGCGATTTCAGATCATAACTTCTTTCCAGGTTATTGATCTTGGCCAGTTGATTAGCTACTTCAAAATACGCATTCAAAACGACCCGCTCGTAGTTGTACACCGTTTGCGTCTGGCGAGCATTGGCATTCGCGTAAGTTGCTGTAATCGCTCGTCGGTTAACCAGCGGTCCTACCAGTTCACCCGCCAGCGAGTACAGAATCGACTCGGGCGTGCTGAACAAAAAGGCGGGACTGAAGGCCCGGTAACCGAGTGAAGCCGAAATACCCAGCGAAGGGTAGAATTGAGCCCGTGCTACCTGTACATCCAGCTTGGCCGCGGCCAACTCAAACTCCGCCCGGCGAATGTCCGGACGATTGGTAAGCAACTGCGAGGGTAAACCCGCCTGAATCGTTTTCGGAATCATGGTATTAAAAGCGTCGTCATTCCGGGCGATGGGCTGCGGATAGCGAGCCAGCAGGAAGTTAATCCGGTTTTCCGTTTCCGTAATCCGTTGCTGAATGTCGTACTGCAAGCTACGGGTATTCAATACCTGAGCTTCAAATCGACGTACGGCCAGTTCAGTTACGCGGGTCGCCTGCTTCTGCAGTCGCACGATTTCCAACGCATTGGTCTGAATCTCGATGTTCTGTTTCAGAATGGCCAGCTGATTATCCAGAGCCAACAGTTCGAAGTAGTTATTGGCTACTTCGGCAATCAGGTTCGTAATGACGAAGTTCCGACCTTCGCTGGAAGCCAGATACCGTTTCACGGCTGACTTCTGAGCATTCCGCAGTTTGTGCCAGATATCCACTTCCCAGCGAGCATAGGCCCCTAAGCCAAGGTCGGGTACGGGTTCGGGCATGGGTTTGCCCGGTTTAATCTCCGTAGTGGCTTCCATGGCTCCGATGTTGGTATACCGGGGTACTTTATCGAAACCCGCTCCGGCTCTCAGGCCCACGAAGGGGAGGTATTCCCCCCGACGGACACTGATTTCATTCCGGGAAATCTCAATCTCCTGCAAGACCACATTCAATTCCTGATTATTCTTCAGGGCTGTGTCAATCAGGGCTACCAGGTTGGGGTCGTTGTAAAACTCCCGCCACTTAAGCTGAGCCGTGTTGGTGGAATCCTCCGAAGAGCCGTAGCTGCCCGGTAACTTTTTATTTTCGGTTTTCGGCACCAGCGAAGGTACCTTACACGCCGTGGTGTACAGCAGGCAAAAAAGAATCAGGCCCGCGTACTGAATGATTCGATTTCTAAACATGATGCTCAATTTCTTCAGTTAAGGGATTTTCCTCTTCGTGCTTGATGAGTTTACGCTTGGCCGCAATACTGCCAAAGATGTAGTACAGACCCGGTACGACGATAACGCCGAATACCGTTCCGAAAAGCATCCCACCCAGAGCGGATGAGCCAATGGTACGGTTACCAATGGCACCGGGGCCCGTAGCAATCACCAGCGGAATCAGTCCCGCAATAAAGGCGAAAGAAGTCATCAAAATGGGGCGGAAACGAGCCTTGGCTCCCTCGATGGCGGCATTGAAAACC